>NZ_DBLZXX010000028.1:0-18005 GCF_057856985.1 Vescimonas sp. | reverse complement strand
TCTGAGTATGTAGAAAATCTACAGCGAGGTACTACGACTATCAATAGCGTTGTAAAGCAACTCATAAAGGACGAACGCATAGCATATAATGATCCAGATAAACGCCCTAGCCATATTGTTATTGTATGAGACTAAAAGGCTCCATCCATTTGGATGGAGCCTTTTAGTCTCATGATGAATAAATCTGCATAAAAGTTGACTACCAACGCAGTAGCAGGTACCGTCAAGACTTATGCGCAGTTAACTTAAAAGGGCGTTCGCGAAAAAGTGAATTTTCACACCAAGCGATTGAAGAACTGAGCAGCCCCTTCTTTCTGCCTGAAAAGAAGGGGCTGCTATCATGTTACTGATATTCACTTCTCTTCCGCTGCGCCAAACAGAACACGCAGATAATCTTGCCGCCCATCCAGAATACGGGAAACCTGTATTGTCTCGCCTCCAACACGGTAGAATAGAAAATAGCTCCCACTGAGAAGTGCCCGCAGGTCAGTCTCTCTACCGATTTTGGCTGAAACAGAAAAGCCAAGATAAGGGTTTTGCTGTAGATGCCGTAGATCGTGAGTAATACTCTTCACAATACGCTGTGCAGCCTGTGGGTTATGCAGCTCCAGCGAGATGTAGGCCTTGATCTCTGCCAAGTCACTGGCTGCTGCCGGCGTGATACGCAGCTTATTCATCCGTCAGCCCAAGCCGGGACTCCACGTCTTCCAGCGTAAGCCAGCCCCCTTCTTCAGCAGATTTCCAACCCTTGTCAATCTCGGCCATGAGCTGTGCCGCGGCCTTGGATCTCATATATTCCGCGTTTTCAGGAGACAACAGAAACGGAAAGCCGTTGCTATTCAGCGATTGCTGAAGAAATATATTAAAAGCCTCCGTCAAGCTCAGGCCGTAGTTGGAAAAAACATTCTCCGCCTCCTGCTTGATTTCCGGATTGATGCGCATTTGAAACGTCGCTGTTTTCGGTGCGGTAGCCACATTGATATTTGACATAGTAGCAGACCTCCTTTTCCTTTAGTATACCCACAGCATGATGCAATGTCAATACGCCGTCACTACGAAAAACTTGCTATTGCACACCACACATTGTGTGTTATAATTTAAGTGGGTCAGAAATCTCCCCCTTCCTGACTCACCAGATTCAAGAGGCTCTAAAGCGAACGGGCAAGAACGTAGAACAGAAGGGGGACTGCATATGAAAGATATTTTGAAGGCTATCCGCACATTTCTTCGCAAAATCCAACTTACCATCACTTTCAAAACGCCTCTCATTGATTTCTCGTTCGCTCTCTTGCTGATTCAGCTGCTTTTGATTGGCAGCTTCTCAACGATAGAATGATAAAGAACGCACGAACCAAATTGTGGCTCGTGCGTTTCCCTATATTGTGATCCCTGCTATGTACCGTACTTCAACTTCATGCCCCAGTGCTGTTCGGTCAGCCCGCTTGAAACTCATCGTTCGTATGGGTGCCATCTTCTTGACCATCTGGCCGCCGACAGAGCCGGCCTCGCGGCTGGTCAGGTCGCCGTTATAGCCGTTCTTCAGGTTGACGCCCACCTCGGAGGCGGCCTCCATCTTAAACTTATCCATAGCGGCCTTGGCCTCGGGAACGTTCAGCTTGCTGCTGTTCTTACTGGACATATTGAAAAATCTCCTTTCCTGTTGTTGAGCGATAAACTCTGATTGGGTATCGCAGTCATAGCTTTTCCCGAGGGACGGTGAATATGCGGCGGCGAGGGCTGGTAATATCTGCTGAAGATGGCGTCAGGCAACAAGGGCAAACACAGCTCCGCCGATCGAAACGCGCCATGCTGCGTCAGAAGTCTCGGCAGCACGATGCCGACATTTCGCGCCGAAAAAACATACATTTCAGGCGGAGCCTGTATCGCTGTCGAAAAACATGCTATACTGCCGAAACGGAGAGTGGGCGGTTCAGACCGCCGGAACAAACGGAGAATACAGGAGGGTCCTATGGGATTATTCAGTAACAATAAAAAGCTCTGCCCCATCTGCGGCAGCCCTACCCCGCGGCTGCTGCCCACCAAGGTGGAGGATATGCCTTTGTGCAAGGAGTGCGCCGGTAAGGTGGATCTGCCGAACGGCGTGCTGGAGCGCATGTCGCTGGATCAGTTCAAGAAATACATCGCTTACTATGACGAAAACCAGGCGCTGCGGGATGCGTTCAAGGAGACGGACCGCATGAGCTTCGGCTTTCTGAGCGGCGAGCTGCTGGCGGACACGGAGCACCGTCTGCTGCGGCTGAAGGGATACGACGGCGCACTGGTATTTCCGGCATCGGCCCTGGTGTCTTTCCGCTTCCTGGAGGACGGCAAGACCCTGTTCGAGGGCAAGGCCGACGGTCTGCACTGCCATCAGAGCGACGTGCCGGAGCGGGCGCGGGCCATGCAGATGCGGGTGGACCGCTTCCAGATGCAGAAAGAGGAGTACGAGCGCATGGAGCGGATGGAGCGCATGCGTGACCGCGACCGCCGTCCCGGGGAGCCGGACGACCGCCGGTTCGATATACCGGAGCCCCGCTTCGAGGCGGATGCGCCGGTGCATAAGTTCAGCGTGGAGGTCATCCTCAATGACCCGTACTGGAAGTCTTTCCGGAATGAGATCAGCGCGCCGTCCTTCAGCTCCACGAACCCCAGCATCATCGACTATCTCAATGAGTACGATGAAAAGGTGGCGGAGCTGCACCGCATGGCCACGGCGCTGGCTCATGTGATGAATCCCGGCGCCAGAGAGCTGTGGGACGGCGAGAACGCCGCCGCGCCGGCCGCTCAGGCGGCCCAGCCCGTTCAGGCCGCAGCTCCTGTCGTGGACACGGTGGCGGAGCTGCAGAAGTACAAGATGCTGTTGGACACCGGCGTCATCACCGAGGAGGAGTTTGCTGCCAAGAAGAAGCAGCTGCTGGGGATCTGAATATGAAGAAGAAAATTTTCGCGCTGATGATGGCGCTGGTCATGGCCCTGCCGCTGGCCGCCTGCGGCGATGAGCCCGGTACGCCGGACAACAATACGGCGGCGGACGACGGCAGCAGCTGGGCGGTATACTGGTACCTCTGCGGCAGCGATCTGGAGACCGAGGGCGGCTGCGCCACCGCGGACCTCAGCGAGCTGATGGAGGTGGAGCTGCCGGAAAACGTGACGGTGGTCATCCAGACCGGCGGCGCTGCCGAGTGGCAGAACGACGTGGTGGATGCCTCCAAGCTGCAGCGCTTCGTGTACAACAGCGAGGGATTGCAGCTGGTGGACGAGCAGCCCTCGGCCAGTATGGGCGACAGCGAGACGCTGGCGGCGTTTCTGCAGTTTGCCAAGGACAGCTATCCCGCCGACAAGACGGCGGTGGTGTTCTGGAACCACGGCGGCGGCTCGGTGTCCGGCGCGGCTTTTGATGAGCTGTACGACTACGACTCCCTGACGCTGGACGAGATGTACGCCGCGTTTTCTCAGGTGTGGGAGCCGTCGCTGGAGGCGGGGCAGCAGCCGTTGGAGCTGGTGGGCTTTGACACCTGCCTGATGGCCACGGTGGACGTGGCTTACACCTTCTGCGACCTGAGCCGCTATCTGGTGGCGTCGGAGGAGACGGAGCCGGGCAACGGCTGGTACTACACCGACTGGGTGGGCGCGCTGGCGGAACAGCCGTCCATGGACGGCGCCGCTCTGGGACGCGCCATCTGCGATGCGTACTACACCGGCTGCGAGCTGGTGGACACGGAGGACAGTGTGACGCTGTCCCTCACCGACCTGTCCCAGATCGGGCCGCTGCTGACGGCCTACGAGAGCTATGGCGCGGAGGCGCTGAGCGCCGCCTGCCAGGATCCGTCCTTCTTCACGCGGTTTGCCCGCGTGGCGGACCGCAGCGAGAACTACGGCGGCAACACCCGCGAGGAGGGCTACGCCAACATGGTGGACCTGGGCCACATGGCCCGCCAGAGCGGCGATATGCTGCCCTCGGCCCAGGCGGTGCTGGATGCGCTGGACAGCTGCGTGCTGTATCAGGTGAAGGGCCCCTACCGCAGCGAGGCCACGGGCCTGTCCTGCTACTACTCCTATAACGGCGATGCAGACGAGGCGGTCAGCTATGCCGGTCTGGGCGCCGGCGCGGCGTTCAAGTACTTCTATCTCTATGAGCTTACCGGTGAGCTGGACCAGAGCGGCATGGACTATCTGGCGGAGATGGATATCCACGACCTGCCTGAGGTGGAGACGCTGTCCGCCATGGATTGGGACAACGCGCCCCTGACCCTGAACGATGAGGGCTGCGCCGTACTGACCCTGGGGCCGGAGGCCGACAGCCTGCTGGCGTCCGTGAATTTCTCCCTGTACTATACGGATCCGGACAGCGACAGCCTGCTGATGCTGGGTACGGACAACGACATCGTCGGCGACTGGGAGAACGGCGTGTTCACCGACAACTTCCGGGGCGTCTGGGGCAGCATCGACGGCGCGGTGGTCTACATGGAGCTCAGCAGCGTGGGTGACGACTACAACCTGTATACCGTGCCGGTGCTGCTGAACGGCGAGGCATACAACCTGCAGGTGGCCTATAACTTCTCCACGGAGAGCTGGGAGATCCTGGGTGCGCGGCAGGGACTGGATGAGAACGGCATGGCCGGTAAGGAGCTGCGGCTGCTGCAGGAGGGCGATGAGCTCACCACCGTGTGGTATATGTCCAGTATTTCCGGTGACGATGATTTTGAGGCCTACGAGGCGGAGACCATCACCGTGACGGCGGATACCGCCTTCGGCGAGACGGCGCTGCCGGACGGGCGGTATGTCATGGTGTTCGAAATGCGGGACGCCATGGACAACTGCGCCTACTCCAGCTTGGCCAGCTTCACCGTGGAGGGCGGCAGCATCACCACCAGCGTGTGATGCAAAGAACGATATAGACCGCAGAGGCGGTTTATATAGATATCAAGAGAAACGACAATAATGGAGGAAGAATGAACATGAAACTCAAGAAACTGCTGGCTCTGCTGCTGGCGATGATGATGGCATTTGCTCTGGTGGCCTGCGGTGATACCGCCGACACGGGCGATGACGCTGCTGACGATCAGCAGCAGGTGCAGGACGATGCCGCCGCGGACGATACCCAGACCAGCCCTGAGGGCCAGAGCCTGCTGACCATCCTGGCCGATCAGTTTATTCCCGCTCCCGAAGTGGCGGGTACCTACTGGACCTTCATCGGCGGCTATGTCGACGGCGTGCAGATGACCGCGGATCAGACTCAGGAGGTCATGAGCCAGCTCCACGACGTGTACCAGTTCATCTTCGTGGACGAGAGCAAGGTGGTGCTGGCCGAGGATGAGGAGCAGACCGAGGGCACCTACTCCCTCAGCGAGGACGGCGGCACCATGAAGATCGAGGTGGGCGGCGTCACCTATGCCGGCACCTTCATCGACAAGGACGGCCACACCGTGATGGTGGCTATGCTGGACGGCACCGGCATGAACGCCCTGTACTTCCAGGAGATCATCGAGGGTTGAACAAACCAATAAAAAAGGACCTGCACCGCGAGGCGCAGGTCCTTTTTTATTGGCCGCAGGTTTACTTGGCGACGCCCTTTGCCGGCAGCACCACGCGCAGCAGGAATGTGCCCCGCTCCGCCAGGAACTGGCACAGGCCGCCGCGCTGCTGGGCAATGGCCTGGATGCTGCGGCAGCCGAAGCCGTGGCCCGCCGCATCGGATACCGGTACGCCATCCCGCATCACCGGCGGCGTGTCGTAGGGATTGCGCACCTCGATGAGCAGTTTGTTCAGGCGGATGCCGCAGTAGAGGTCTACCGTCCGGCGGAACTCCGGCCGCAGCGTGGACGCGGCGCGCAGGGCATTTTCCAGAGCGTTGGACAGCAGGGAGCATAGCTCCGTGTCGCTGATGGGCAGGTGGGCGGGGACCCGTGCGTCCACGTTCAGGGTAACGCCGGATTTTTCCGCCTTCTGGACGAAGGAGGAGCACAGCAGATTCACCGTCTCGTTCTCGCAGAAGCGGCGGGAGGTGAGGGCCTCCACGTCGGACTGGACCTTTTGGATGTACTCCTGGGCCTGCTGGGGGCTGCCGGAGGCCAGAAGGCCGCTGATCATGTTCAGGTGGTGGCGCATGTCGTGCTGGTACACCGCCGTCTGCATCTCCGACTGGCGCAGGGAGTCCATCTCCTGCTGGGACTGCTTCAGCTCTACCTCCAGCAGGGAGCGCTGCATCTCGGCGCTGGAACGCTTCTGGCTCTGGACGTAGAAGGCGGGCAGGAACAGGACGTAGAACACCACCAGCACCGTGGGCAGGAACTCGTTGAGGGCCTGAATGCCGGAATACAGCGCATCGGAGTAGATGGTGGTGGCGTAGTCAAAAATGTAATAGCTGCAGGGAAGGCTCCCGAACAGCAGCAGGGCGGTGGGGGAACTGGTCATGGCGCCGTAGGCCGCGGCCACGAAGTACCGGCGGAACAGGTAGAACGACCCGCTCAGCAGCACGATATACACCAGATTGCCGGCCACGGCGCTGTGGGTCAGGGCCTCCACGGCCATGCTGCCCCAGCGGGGCGGCTGGCAGCAGAGATAGGCGGTGGCGGTGCTGACGATGGCGATGCCCCAGGGCTTTTTCAGCGCCAGCACCAAAATCAGCACCAGCGGCAGATGGACGATCAGGGGGTAGATCTGCTTGACAGCCAGCTCGCCCAGCGTCAGCCAGCCCAGGAGCTGGACCACCAGAAAGCAGGGGCACAGGTACGCGATCAGACGCTTCTGGCGGGGGGTATCGCAGCCGCCGGAGATGAACACATCAAGCGCCAGCCCGTAGATCAGCACCAGAGCGTAATCGAACACGTCCAGCAGGGACGCGATATTCATGTCGGATACGGTCACAGCTCCTCCCTCTCCGCAAACAGCAGCTTCATATAGTCCTTTTGCAGCTGGGGGTACAGCAGCCGCGACACCGGCAGGTTCATGCCGGAAAACGTATGGACACCGGCGGGGGACAGCTCATCGATCTGGAGCATGTTCACAATGTAGGACCGGTGGATGCGCATGAACTCCGGCCGCACCAGCAGCAGCGGCTCGTAGTCCTTCAGAGAACCCGCCACCTTCCGCACCGTGCCGTCGGCCAGGTGGAAGTAGAGATGCTTGCCGTTGACCTCCACATAGGACAGCCGGGAAAACGGCACCCGCACCAGCGTGGCACCCGCCTTCAGGGTCAGGCCGTCCTGCGGACGCTGCTCCCGCAGCATCAGCTTGTCCAGTACGGGGAACAGCAGGCTGTCGCTGATGGGCTTGAGCAGATACTCCAGCGCCCGCACACCGTAGCTCTCGTAGGCGAAGCCCGGGGAGGACGTGAGGAACACGATATCGGCGGCATCGTCAAAGGTGCGTATCTCGCGGGCGGCGTCCATGCCGTCGATGCCGGGCATCATCACATCCAGCAGGTACAGGCTGAACCGCTCGCGCTGGGCCACGTCCAGCATGCCGGCGGCGCTGCGGAACGTGTGATACCGCAGGGGGAAATGCCGCTCCGCCTGCCATTGGTCCAGCAGTGCCGTCAGGGCGGACAGCTCCTCCGCCTGATCATCGCAGACCGCTATATACACCGCAAACACCTCCGTTTGAATAGTCGCCTACGATTCTACCACAGGGAGGGGCGGTTTGAAAAGTCATGTTCTGACATTTCGTGTCGAAAAAATATACATTTCAAGGGCGCGGCCTCCTGCCGCCGGAAAAAGCTGGTAAACTGACCATGCTGAAAGCTGGAGAAAGGGGGCGATGGGACATGACACCGTGGATCGCGTGGCTGATCGCCGCCGTCTGCGCGGCTGCTTTCGTGGCGCTCTGGTCCTGGGAGGTGCGGCGCATGCTGACCGGCCGGCAGAGCATCGTGGACAGCGCAGCCAGCCAAGTCACCGCCTTCCACCGCCGTCTGGCGCAGACCCCCGCCGATCGGGAGGCAGCCGCCGTGCTGTACCGCAGCGAGAGCATCTACCGTCAGGCGGTGGACAACTACAACCACGCGCTGCACCGGCCGTGGGTCTACATCCCGGCCCGCATCATGGGGTTCCGCAGAGCGCCGGAGGAGCCGGAGCCCGGCCCCATGGACGGGGGATCCCACGCCGAGTGACGCGGCGGGAGCAATACGTATATAACGCACTGCGGGCGCAGACCCGCGGGGAGCGATGAGAGAATCTGTAATCACAACAGGGAGGAATCGACGGATGAAGAAGAAATGGATGGGCGGTCTGCTGGCGCTGGCACTGGCGGCGCTGTGCATGCTGCCCACACAGGTACAGGCCGCCTCGACGTCCACAACGGAGAAGCATATGCACGGCGACGTGGAGTGCATCCTCTGGACGGACGAGAGAGCCCGTGAGCAGTGCGGCCCCAACAGTACAGCCAGCAACTCACTGCCCTATGTGGACTATGGCCAGCTCGGCATATACTGCCTGACCAAGGATGTGTATCTGCCGAAGGACTGGACGCCCTATACATGGTGGGGCGGCACGAACAGCCTGACGATCTGCCTGAACGGCCACACCATCAACGGCGCGGGCATCCTGGGCAAGGACGAGGCGACCTACAACGATATCACGGACCAGCAGTCCCTGACGCTGATGGACTGCACGGAGGACGCCTCCAAGCGGGGCAGCTTCGGCGTGTATAATTCCGCCGGTTCCAAAAACAGCGCCATCCTTCTGAAGCGGGGCAACAACCTGACGCTCAGCAACGTGACCCTCACCGGCATCGACTGCGCGAAGGCCGCTATCACGGTGGGCGATCGGGCTACGCTGAATCTGTGCGACGGCGCTTCCATCGAGTATAACAAGAGCACCGGCGACAAGCAGGCTACCATCGTGATCAACAAGGGCGGCACGTTCAACATGACCGGCGGCCAGATCCGAGACAACAAGGGCTATGCGGGCGGCGTTCTGAACAACGGTACCTTCAACATGACCGGCGGTTCCATCTTCAATAACGTCGGTACGGCCTATGGCGGCATCGCCACCGGCAGCGGTACTCTGAACATCGGCGGCACCGCCAAGGTCTACTATAACTATAAGGACGGCGCACCCGGCACCCAGCCGCGCAGCAACGTGTGCATGCTGAATCCCGAGAGCTACCCCATTCACGTCAGCGGGCTCCAGAGCGCGGCAAAGATCGCCCTGAACAGCTGGGCGGACGGCATCGTGCAGGGCAAGGTGACGGACGAGACGCTGGGCTGCTTCTCTCTGGACGATCCCAGTCTGGGCGTGCTGTATGTGGAGAACGAGCAGCTGAAGAAGCTGCCGGCCCACTACCACTGCGTCTGCGGCGCGGAGCACACGGTCAGCGGCAGCCATACCGCGGCCAACCTCCAGACCTTCACGCCCTGGGAGTCCGAGGATTCCCTGCCCACCGAGGCGGGCTGCTATCACCTGACCAAGAACGTGACCCTCAGCGAGACGTGGAAGCCCAAGGAGGGCACCGTGCTGTGTACCAACGGCCACAGCATCATCGCGGGCGGCAGCTTTGATATCATCACGGTGGACTCCGGCGTGACGTTCAGCCTGACCGACTGCAGCAGCGACTGGAGCGAATACCACAACGCCAGCGCACTGATGCCGGCCGACAACTCGACGTATCGGGGCAACGGTGTCCGCAATAACGGCACATTCAACCTGTATATGGGCGCCATCGTCGGCTGTGTCGGCACGGACGGCGGCGGTGTGTACAACAACGGCACGTTCAACATGTACGCGGGCCATATCTACCGCGACGGCGACCAGGGCGGCGTCGGCGTCGTTGTGGAGCACGGCGGCGGCGTTCTGAACAACGGCACCTTCAACATGTACGGCGGCAGCATCCGCAATAACGGCCGCGCGAGCAGCGTGGGCAGCGACGTGGGCGTCCGGTACGGCGGCGGCGTGTATGTGGGCACCAGCGGTACGTTCACCATGACCGGCGGCGACATCATGGGCAACAGCGTGATCACCGGCGGTCAGGGCAATGCCATCTATGTGGACAACGGCGGCGCACTGAAGCTGGGCAAGAACGCGCGGATCTGGAACAACAATAGCGCCAGCAGCATCGCGCTCGCCAACGACAGCGCCAACATCAGCATCATCAGACGCCTCAGCGACAGCGCAAAGATCGATATCGGCAGCCTGTCCGCCGACCGCGTTACCCAGACCGGCAACAACTTCTACACGGTGGAGAACAGCCGGTATCTGGTGTCCCCGGGCCATATCCACAAGCCGGACGGCACGGCGGACCCCACCGGCAACGATGAGACCGAGGCTATCTATGAGAAATGGACCTCCACCGATAGCCTGCCCACCACGGCGGGCGCGTGGAGACTGATGAACGACGTGACCGTCAGCAGCGGCACCGTTCTGAATGAGAACGTGACGCTGTGCCTGAACGGCCACACCATCACCGTGAAGGACGGCGCGGACTATACCTATTACGTGACCCGCAGCCACACCCTGAACATCGTGGACTGCCAGGGCAGCGGCGTCATCAACGGCGGCGGCACGGCGGCGGGCGGCCGCGCAGGCGTAAAGGTGGAGACCTACGGCACGTTCAACCTGTACGCCGGTACCATCAAGGGCTTCGGCCACGGTGTGCTGCTGGACAGAACCACTTACGGTTCTGTCACCTTCAACATGTACGGCGGCACCATCACCGGCAACCACTCCGGCGGCTTCGGCGGCGGTGTGGCGGTCCAGAAGAACGGCAAGTTCGAGATGTACGGCGGCAGCATCACCGGCAACTCCGCGGCCACCTACGGCGGCGGTATCTGCAACAGCGGCGGCAGCGTGAAGCTGGTCGGCGGCAGCATTACCGGCAACACCGCCGGTACGCAGGGCGGCGGTATTTACAACAATTCCGAGGGCAGCGTCAGCAGCAACAGCTACGCCGGTCTCCTGCTGTATCCCACCAGGGGCGGCTACAAGATCACCGTGACCGGCAATACCGTGGGCGGTGCGGCCAACAACCTGGCCACCGCCCAGACGATCATGCTGAGCAGAGAGTGGAGCAACTACTATAGTCCGACGCTGCGGAGCACCGGCAGCACCATCGGCATGACCGTGCTGGAGCCGGCCAACGGCAAGGATGTTGTCGAGGCGTACAGAGGCAGTAGCGGCGGCTACTACAACGCCGGTGATCTGAGCCGCGATCTGCCCCGCTTCACGCTGGACGACAACAAGGACGGCCAGATGGAGCTGACCACCTGGGACGGCGCGTTCGTCATCCAGCTGACCGTCTATCATAAGCACAGCATCTGCAATCTGGACAGCGCCAGCCATGACATCTCCGTGGCGGGCCACTCCGGCGAGTGCGGCGGCGAGATCGACTTCAAGGAGTGGACGGACTACGAGGCCCAGAAGGACTACGGCTCCAGGACGTTCGCATCCGGCATCCGTGTCAAAGCCACCAACTGGCTGCCCCGCACCGGCAACTGGTATCTGAGCCAGGACGTGACGCTGGAGAAGACGTGGAAGGCCAACGGCAGCGATAAGAAGCTGAACCTCTGCTTCAACGGCCATACCGTCACCAGCGCTGACAGCAACACCAGCAAATCTCTGCTGCGTGTCTCCGCCCTCGCCAAGGTCAACCTGACCGACTGCGCGGCCACGCCCGGCGGCCTGCGGGGCAACAGCAATATGACCGACCAGCGCGGACTTAAAGTGAGCAACGCTTACGCCAACCTGTATAACGGCACCATCACCGGCTTTACCAGCAGCTATGGCGCCGGTGTGAGCGTAGAGCCTCGTGAAGGCGGCAGCTTCGGCCTGTACGGAAATGCAGCGATCCAGTATAATAAGTCCACCAATACGGGAGATTTGAAGTTTGGCGGCTATTGGCCTAATTCGGATCTTGAAGGTATCCGCGACGCGAGCAGCGCCGGAGGCGGCGGTGTGGCCAACTACGGCAAGTTCACCATGAACAGCCTGCGCAGCGACGCCATCGCCTACAACAGCGCGGCCAGATTCGGCGGCGGCCTGTTCAACTGGCCCTATGGGACGCAGTACAGATGGGCCAAGCTCCTCAACGGCGGCATCACCGGCAACACCGCCGGTGAGATGGGCGGCGGTGTGCTCACTTCGTGCAACCCAGATGACACAGCACTTACGCTGGGCGGCAGCGTCAGCATCACCGGCAACACCCTGACCGGCGGCGCAGACGACAACCTGTACCTGGCAACCGATACGTATCACGGCACCGTGGCGAAGATCTGCGTCAGCGGCCTGACCGAGAACGCGGACATCCAGGTGGTGGAGGTCGAGGGCCGCGAGGGTAAGGACTACTTCAGCGGCGTGACCTACGAGACCCTGCCGCCGGAGGTGCTGGCCAGGATCACCACCAACAACGGCAGCATCTTCGCGTGGAACGAGGCCCACGACACCATCCTGCTGGTGCAGGCGGTGCCCGCAGACCTGATGCCCGTGGTGGCCGCCGAGACCACCCTGACCTACAGCGGCGAGGAGCAGACGGTGCTCACCGTGCCCGAGGGCGCGGACACCTACTACACCGTGTCCGGTGAGGACAAGGCCACGGACGTGGGCGAGTATACCATTACCCTGCGCCTGAACGAGGGGTATGTGTGGCCCGACGGCACCGAGACCGACAAGACCATCCAGTGGAAGATCCAGCCCATGAAGGTGAAGGCCCCCATGGCCGTCACCGGCCTCATCTACAACGGCGAGACCCAGACCGGCGTGGCCGCCGGTGAGGGCTACACGCTGGAGGGCGAGTTCAAGGCGGTCAACGCCGGTGAGCACACCGCCGTGGCCAAGCTGACGAACACCGCCAACTATCAGTGGGACGACGGCACCACCGAGGATAAGACCATCGTGTGGAGCATCGGCGAGAAGACCCCTGTGGTCAGCGACTTCGCTGTGACCTATCCCCGGAGCGAGGATCTGGTCTATAACGGAAACGCCAAGGAAGTGACCGCAAAGCTGAGCGACAGCTATCCCGCGCAGGATATCACGCTGACCGTGGTCTACACGAATGCCGACGGCATCGCGGTGGAAGAGCCCACCAATGCCGGTACCTACACGGTGAAGCTGCGCGTCTCCGGCAGCAGCAACTTCGCCGCGGCGGAGCTGGCGCTGGACGATTTGACGATCGCACCCATGGGCCAGGAGCTGTCCTTCGCGGAGACGAGGGTGGAGCTGACCTACGATCCCGCCAGCACCAGCTATACCCAGACTGTCAGCGGCGCCAAGGGCCCCGTGGTCTATCGCGGCAGCGATGACACCGTGGCGGCGGTGGACGCCGCCACCGGCGAGGTCACCATCCGCAAGGCCGGTACCGTGGTCATCACCGCGATGTCGGACGACAGCAACCATAACTATGCGCAATCCTCCGCCACCTATACGCTGGTCATTCAGAAGGCGGCGCAGGATGCACCTGCCGGTCTGGAGAGTACCGCGCCCTCCTCCATCGGCGGCACCGACGGTACCATCACCGGCGTGACCTCCGCCATGGAGTACAGCGCTGATGGTGTGAACTACGTCACCTGCCCCGACGGGACTCTGACCGGTCTGAACAGCGGCATCTATCAGGTGCGCTTCAAGGAGACTGACACCCACAAGGCCGGTGCGGTTCTGAATGTGACGGTGCCTGTCCACCAGCATACCTTCGACCAGAAGGCGGAGAGCCAGCAGTACCGCAAGGCCGACGCTACCTGCCTGTCTCCGGCACTCTATTACAAGTCCTGTGCCTGCGGCGTCTCCAGTGAGGGCACTGCCGGCGAGGCCATCTTCGAGGTGGGTCAGAAGCTGGAGCACGACTTCCAGTGGAAGGACTACGACAACGATTATCACGTCAAGCAGTGCCGGAACGGCTGCGATGAGTGGGATATGACCACCAGAGAGGCCCACGTCTATGACGGCCTGGAGGGCACGGAGTGCCTGACCTGCGGCCATGACCGCACCGTGAACTACTTCACCGTGTCCTTCGAGGCCAACGAGGCCGAGTACGGCATGGTGACGCCCGTGCAGGCGGTCAGCCGCGTGCCGGAGGGGGCGGATCTGACCGTCAGCGGCAGCACCGTTACCGTCAAGGGCGTGACGGTGGCCGCGGTGGCCAGCGCCAACACCGCCCAGTACACCTACGCCTTCGAGAAGTGGAGCACGCCTAACGGCACCTACACCGTGACGGATGACACCACCATTACCGCTATCTTCAGCCGTACCGTCAACCAGTACACGGTGGCCTGGAACGCCCAGGGCGGCAGCCTGACCGGCAGCTGCACCGATGGCGCTGTGGACTACGGCACCGCCATCCAGGCGCCCGGCGCGGACAAGGCGACGGACGAGGACAACAGCTACGTGTTCCTGGGCTGGAGCACCACGCCCAACGGTGCGGTGGAGGATGTGGCCGAGACTGTGACCGGCAACGTCACCTACTATGCCCAGTACGAGGTGCAGCCTCACGTCTGGACCGAGGATTGGGACAGCGACGACACGTATCACTGGCACACCTGCACGGTGGACGGCTGCGGCTATACCAAGGACAAGGCCGAGCACGACTACACCGATGCGGATGATACCATCTGCGATACCTGCGGCTACCAGCGCACTCTGCCGGATATCACCGGCACGGTGGCCATCAACGGCAAGCTGGAGCGCGGCGAGACCCTGACTGCCGAGACCAGCGGCATGCCCAACGCTGACCTGCGCTACCAGTGGCTGCGGAACGGCCAGCCCATCGAGGGCGCCGATGAGGCTGCCTACGAGCTGACCGGCGAGGACATCGGCAAGACCATCTCCGTGCGCATCACGGCGAAGGGCTATGCCGGTACTATCGAGACCGAGGCCGAGGGTACGGTGACGGTGTACTACTCCGTCAGCTACGATACCGAGGTGGGCGGCACTCTGGCCATGGATCGTGCCGAGGGCGGTAAGAACTACACCCTGCGCTCCGACTGGGACAGCATGGGCTTCCGGGCTCCCGACAAGAAGACGTTCGACAAGTGGATCATCGACGGCGTGGCCTACGAGGCCGGCACCACCTACGTGGTGGAGCACGACGTCAGCGTGACGCCGCTGTGGAAGGACGTTAAGAGCGACGACGATGACGGTCCCAAGCCGCCTGTGCCTACGCCGGACGATCCCGTCAAGCCGCCTGTACCTACGCCGGACGATAAGCGGCACAACCACAAGGGCAACGGCACCAATAACGGCGCCAACGGCGCGGCCCAGTCGCCCAAGACCTTCGATGCCGGTATCGCCGCCTATGCGGCCGCGGCTGTGCTGAGCCTCAGCGGTGCTGCGGGCCTGCGCCGCCGGAAGAAGTCCGGTAAGTAACGCTTTTTCTGCTGCTCCGCCTGTTGGGGGGTATAACGAGCGGAGTCTTGCCCATGGGGGAAGAAAAGAGACGCGGCCTTTGGCCGCGTCTCTTGCGTTTTGCGGGGATGTGCCGCGCCGGGCGCCGCTGCGGACGCGCCGCTTTGACGCGGGACGCCGCACACAAGGCACTGCATCCCGCGGGAGGGCCTGCGTGCGGTACAGATGAAAGAGGGGGGACAGCGGATGTGCTGTCTCCCCTCTTTTGCTGTATGTTACTGCTTCCGTGCGGTGAGATAGTCGTCCCCGGGCCGCCAGAAGGGGCAGCTGCCGGTGTCCGACGCCAGGAAGCGGGCCATCTCGTCCTCATCCAGGTCCATGTCGCACACGTAGTCATCGTATTCCTCGTCATAGAGGTAGAACACGCAGGATTCACACTTGTCCATTTACACATCCTCCACCAGGCGATAGTGGTCGAACTTGCAGTGGGTGTAATACAGCAGGGTGGCGGCGCTGCATACGAACCATCCGGCGGGGTAGCTCAGAGCGATGGGCACGATCTCGTTGGAGATGTAGTTGGCCATGACATACAGGTAGATCTGGCGGAATACCACGAAGGAGCCCAGCATGATGAACATGGGCATACGGCTGTTGCCCGCGCCCCGCAGCGCGCCGGAGTAGATCTGGTTGATGCAGAAGAAGAAGTAGAACGGCGACAGCAGCCGCAGCAGCAGCGCGCCGTAGGACACCACCTCGGCCTTACTGTTGAAGAAGGAGGTGAGGCCCGGCGCCAGCAGCAGCACCGGCACCAGCAGCACGGCGGTGACGGCGAAGGACAGCAGCAGCGCACGGCGCACGCCGCCCTTGGCACGCGCCACGTTGCCCACACCCAGATTCTGGCCCACAAAGGTGGTGGAGGCCATGGACAGAGACTGCACCGGCAGGATCACCAGCTGGTCAATCTTGGTGTAGGCCGTCCAGCCGGACATGCAGTCCGCGCCGAAGTGGTTGATGTAGCCCTGCACG
The DNA here is from genome assembly GCF_057856985.1 of Vescimonas sp. Lineage (NCBI taxonomy): Bacteria > Bacillati > Bacillota > Clostridia > Eubacteriales > Oscillospiraceae > Vescimonas > Vescimonas sp. Next base: position 1,713 of record NZ_DBLZXX010000028.1, on the reverse strand, counting down.
AACACGTTGGAGAAGGCGGTGATGGCCATCTGCAGCGCGGCGGGGATGCCCACCGACACGATCTTTTTCAGCATGTCCCAGTGGAACCGCAGCTTCCGCAGCTCCAGCCGGATGCTGCCGTCGTAGCGCATCAGTACGGTCATGGTCAGTATGGCGGATACCGCCTGAGCAATGATGGTGGCGTAGGCCACGCCCTCCACGCCCATGCCGAATTGCAGCACAAACAGCAGGTCCAGCGCCGTGTTCACCACGGCGGACACTACCAGAAAGTAGAAGGGGCGGCGGGAGTCGCCGGCAGCCTGCAGGATGCCGGAGCCCATGTTGTACAGCAGCAGGCCCATGATGCCCGCGAAATAGATGGTCAGGTACGTGGTCTGGTCCGGCGCCACCTCCGCGGGGGTCTTCATCAGGTCCAGCATCAGCGGCGTCATGGCGATGCCCGCGCCGGTGAAAACCACGCCCAGCAGCAGCGTCAGGAGAATGGCGGTGTGTACCGCCTGATGTACCTTTTCCGGCCGGTGCGCACCGTAATACTGGCTGATGACCACGCCGGCGCCGCTGGACATTCCCAGAAAGAAGCCGATGAGGGTGTTGATAATGGGCCCCACGGTGCCCACGGCGGAGAACGCCTCATTGCTGACGAAATTGCCCACCACCCAGGTGTCCACCATGTTGTAAAGCTGCTGGAACAGGTTGCCTGCCAGCAGCGGCAGGGCGAAACGAATCAGGTGTCCCGTGGTGCTGCCCTGGGTCATGTCCACGTCGTACCGGGCAGCATGGGGCTTGTGGTGATGAAAAGGGAAGTGCAGGTGATGCTGCATGAGGATCTATCTCTCTTTCGTAAAATTTCTTGTAAAATCTGACGTTAAATCTATCATAACACTGGTGATTCCCGTTTTCAACGGGGAATATGTACAAGAAATTCCTCGATCTCCGCAGGACGCATGATGGACACCTCATAAGCCGTGCGGTCCGTCAGGACGCCGTTGTCATTTTTGGTGTAGACACGGCTCTGGACGCGGCCCTCCACGGTGAGGCGCTGGCCGGTGCGCATGTCCGCCGCCTGAGCCGCCACCGCGCCCCAGGCGATGCACGGCAGGTAGTCCGCCCGTCCGTACCGGCGGTTCACCGCCAGGATGATGTCACAGATCTCGCGGCCCAGCGGCGTCCGCCGCAGCGTGGGTGTCCTGCACAATATGCCGGACAGCTGGATCTGGTTAAAGGGGCTCTCGCCGCCCAGGGTCAGCTGGTGGGCGAACACGGAGATCACCAGGCGGCTGCCCTGACCGCTTTTGTTGTTGAAGGACCGCAGCTGACCGATGACGGTAACGGTGGTCCCAGCCGCCACCGGTACAGCATGGAGCAGCGTCTGGGGCACGATGACCGGCAGGCGGTCTGCCTGCCCCGACAGGCGCATCACCGCCAGCGTAAACCTGTAGAAGGCGCAGCCGTGGTTGACGTGGGACAGAGCGGGCACGTCCTCCGCCTGCCCGCATAGATGGACGCGGTTGTAGTTCAGTTCCATATCGAACACCTCGTTTGTTGAGATGTCCCACCCTATGCCGCCGGATGCGGAAAGATGCCTCTTTTCAAACGATGGAAACCGTGGCATAATGCTCATGGTTAATAAAGAAGTAAAAATTATAATATAAATTAAGATAACCAACCCCACTGTTATTCCGTAAAATGAATTAAATAGTACTTGCGAAATGA
>NZ_DBLZXX010000027.1:0-22325 GCF_057856985.1 Vescimonas sp. | reverse complement strand
CGCGTCATGCCGTGCTTTTTACGCTTCCGATGGCGGCTCCGTCTCAGGGAGTCTGCGCGTGGGGGACGGATGCTTTCTTCTTACGGACACGGGGGGGGGGGACAAATTTTCGTAACGTCTGCGCCAGCAGGGACGCGTCTATCGGCTTGGCGACATGGGCGTTGAAGCCGGCGTCCAGACTCTGCTGGATATCATCGGAGAAGGCGTTGGCGGACATGGCGATGATGGGGATCTCCGCAGCGTCGGGACGGTCCAGCGCGCGGATGGCCCGCACGGTGTCCAGACCGTTCATCACCGGCATCATGATGTCCATGAGTATCACGTCAAAGGCGCCCTCCGGCGCGTCGGCGAAGGCGTCCAGCGCCTCCTTGCCGTTCCAGGCGCGGGTGACGGAGGCGCCGCGGTCCAGCAGCAGGAACTCGGCGATCTCCATGTTCAGCTCGTTGTCCTCCGCCAGCAGGACGTGGATGCCCTCCAGCCAGGAGGAACCCTCCGTCTCCTCCTCATCGGGGTCGGGGGCGTAGTGGCGGTCGATCTCAAAGGGCAGGGTGACGCAGAAGGTGGTGCCCACGCCCTTCCGGCTGGTGAAGGTGATCTGGCCGCCCATGGCCTCCACCAGACGCTTCACGATGGACAGGCCCAGCCCCGTGCCCTGATAGCGGGTGCGGGCATCGTCGGACTCCTGCATGAAGGGCTCGAAGATGTGCTGCTGGAACTCCTCGCTCATACCGATGCCGTTATCGGCGCAGGTGAACTGGTAGACGGCGCTGTCGCCGTCGGCAGGGAGCGCACGGCCGGTGAGCCGGATGCAGCCGCCGCTGCGGCCGTACTTGATGGCGTTGCTCACCAGATTCATCAGGATCTGGCGGAGGTGGGAGGGGCTGCCGATGAGACGGGGCGCGTTATCGGTGTCCCACAGGCACTCCACGGTGTAGGCGATGCCGTGCTCGGCGGCGTAGGGCTCGTTGGTGACGCGGACCTCATTCAGAATGTCCGCCAGAGCGAAGGACTTATGCTCCAGCTGGAGCTGGCCGCTTTCCAGCTTGCTCATATCCAGAACGTTATTCACCAGATCCAGCAGGGTGTTCAGGGCGGTGCCGGCCCGCTGGCGGCACCTTTCCTGAAGCTCCATGTCATTGGGGGCCTGAGCGGCCATGGCCAGGTAGCCCTGAATGCCGTTGACGGGGGTGCGGATGTCGTGGCTGATGCGGCGGAGGAACTCGCTCTTGGCCATGTTGGCCAGACGGGCGGACTGGGCCTCCTCCATGATCTGGGCCTGGTACTCAGCCTCCTTTGTCTTTTCACGGTTGATGTCCTGGAGCACCACCAGAACGTGGAGGGGGGTACCCTCCTCATCGAAGTCCACCGCCGTCACGGTGACGCGGCACCAGTTGACGGCATCGCCGCGGTGGGCCTGATAGTCGACGTAGAAGCTGTGGCGCACATCGGAGAGGTTGTCCCTGCGGAGGGTTTCGCGGATGGCGGCACTGCTCATCTGGCGGTCAAGCTCATCACGGTACTGCTCCAGCACCAGCAGATGGGTGAAGCGGTCCTTCAGCTTGGAGTAGCTGAAATCCTCCGGCAGGAAGTCGTCCAGCCATGGGGCCAGGAACACGGTGTCGAAGCGGTTCAGCTCCAGATCCACATAGAAAATGGTGAAGTAGATGTTCTCCAGAGAATGGAGCATGTTCACCGTCTTTTGCAGCTGGCTGTTGCTGCGGCGCAGCTCCCGCTGGCTGTCGGACAGCTCCCGGGTCTTGAGACCGAACAGCAGCACCCAAAAGACGCCGTACAGCGCGATGAACACTGCGGCGGCGGTGAGGGTGGAGGAAAAGACGGACAGGGCGGGGAAATAGATGTACAGGCCGTAATCCTCGCAGGCGGAGCGGGCGCCGTAATACAGATGTCCGCCGCAGCGGAACGATTGCAGGGCGCCGCCGCACTCCAGCCGGTTCAGGCAGTCCAGCACGGCGCTGTCATCGCCGATGCCGGCGGTGCTGGAGGCCAGCACCGCGCCGTCGCGGGTGATGAGGTAGGCGCCCTTGCGGTCCAGATGCAGGCCGGTGAGCAGGGTGGCCATGTCGACCTCCGTGTCGGCGAGAAGGCCGTTGGGCTGCTGGTAGAAGCCGATGACCACGCCGGGGGCGTCCCGCCGCGCCACGGCGCAGACATCATAGGAGACGCCGTCCTTCTCCAGACGCTGGGTGTAGATCTTGGCGGAGTCGATGAGACTCTCCAGCCGGGCGGAGGACGCGCCGTCCGGCCAGGCCATGCCCGCGTACTGACGGGTGTAGCCGGAGGCCTCCAGCTGCAGGTCCGCGTTGAGGAGGGCAACGCCGCTGAGCCGTATCTCGTCCACGAAGTCCTCCAGATAGGCGTTGGAGGCGAGGGTGGGGTCCAGCTCCAGATGGCGGCTGAGCGCCTGTACGCTGTCGGCCAGACGGAACAGGCTCTTGGTGCCGTCCGCCGATTCCAGCTTATGGAAGCTGATGCACTGCAGGCGCAGAGTGTCCAGCGTGTTGTCCGTCAGGGCCTGGGTGCGGCTGAGGCCGTTCCGGCCGGACAGGTCCAGGGTCAGGAGGAACAGCAGGATGCCGGCGAAGATGATAGGGACGACCCGCCACTGGAGGCGGGAGACGGTTCGCTTGATGTTGTTCACGGCGTCGTCCTCCCTAATGCGGTGTCGGCGCCCAACCCGAAGGACGCAGCGATGCGCTCCGTGGTGCCGTCGGCTTCCATGTCCGCCAGCGTCTGGGCCAGCAGGTCCCGCAGGGCGGTGTCGCCATCGGCGGCGAAGGCCACGCCCAGCTGGGCGTGCAGCAGCGGCTCATCCAGAAAGCGGTAGGATACGCCGGCCTTTTCCAGCGCGCCGGCCAGCGCCTCGGCGTGGCTGGCGCAGGCATCCACATAGTATTTGCGCAGGGCGGTGGCCACCTGATCCATATCCACCAGACAGTACAGGGCGCGGAGCTGGGGAATGCGGGCATCGGTGGGGTCGGAGAGGATGCTCTCGGCCTTGGAGCTGATCTGCACCGCCACGCGGCGGTCCACCAGATCGGCCAGGGTGCGGATATCGCTGTCAGCGCGGACGGCCACCACCTGATCGCTGTACAGGTAGGGGCCGGCCCAGAGGTAGGCGTTCTCCCGTCCGTTCATGGAGAAGCAGCCCCACAGGCAATCCACCTGGCCGATTTCCAGAAGGAGATCCTTCTCGTCCCAGCTGATCTGCCGGAACACCGGCTCGTAGCCCATGCGGCGGCAGGCCTCCGTGGCCAGAGCCACATCCACGCCGGCGGCCTGACCGTTTTCATCCAGATAGTTATAGGGGCGGTAATCGTCGCTGCCGATCACCAGCTCGGGGAGATCCCCGGACGGCTCCTCCTGAGTGCCGCAGGCGGCGGGCAGCAGGGCCAGCATCAGCACGGTCAGCGCGATGAGATATTTCCTGATGTTCACTGCTCCGGCGCCTCCTTGCTGTCGGGATCTGTGTCGGCATCGCCGCTGCGGCGGGACAGCAGGCGGGCGATGGCCAGCTCCAGTGCCTGTACGCTGACGGGCTTGGCGATGTGGCCGTCCATGCCGGCCTCCAGCGCCGCCTGACGGTCCTCCGCAAAGGCGTTGGCCGTCACGGCCAGAATGGGGATATGGGACAGCTGTGGGTCCGGCAGGGCGCGGATGCGCCGCGTGGCCTCATAGCCGTCCATCCTGGGCATCTGCACGTCCATGAGGATCAGGTCGTAGTGACCCGGGGCGGACCAGCGGACCTTTTCCACGGCTGCGTCGCCGTCGTCCGCCTCCTCCACCAGGAAACCGGCGTCGCTGAGGATCTCGCGGGAGATCTCACGGTTCAGGGCGTTGTCCTCCACCAGCAGGACGCGGCGGCCCGCAGCGTGGAGCCGCTCCCCGCTCTCCGGCAGTTCCGGCGCCGCATCGGCGGCAGTGCCGGTGCGGAGGGTGTAGGTGCAGACGAATTCGGAGCCTTTGCCCGGCTCGCTGCGGCAGGTGATGGCACCGCCCAGCTCCTCCACCAGACGCTTGGTGATGGCGAGACCCAGACCGGACCCCTCAATGCCGGAGACGACACTGTTGTTCTCCCGCTCGAAGGCGTCGAAGACGCGGCGGCGGAACTCCTCGCTCATGCCGATGCCGTTGTCCTTTACGGTAAAGCGGTAGTCCGCGGTGCCGCTGCCGCTGCCGGTCTGGCTGACAGTGTAGGTGATGTGGCCGCCGGCGGGAGTGTACTTGATGGCGTTGCCGATGAGGTTCAGCTCGATCTGGTTCATCTTCAGGGCGTCAAAGTACGCCACGGGGTCCTGTACGTCGCAGGCGACGTCCAGCGTCAGCTGCTTTTTTTGCAGATCCGCCTGAAACACGTATTTCACATTTTCCAGCATGGCGGGGATGTCGTGGGCCCTGATGTCCAGCGTCATCTTGCCGCTTTCGATGTAGGCCAGATCCAGCACGCTGTTGATAAGGCGCAGCAGATACTGGCCGGAGAGGTTGATCTTCTGCAGGCAGTCCGCCACGCGGGCGGGGTCGTTGACGTATTTTTCCGCCAGAGAGGAAAAGCCCATGATGGCGTTCATGGGGGTGCGGATGTCGTGGGACATGTTAAAGAGGAAGGTGCTCTTGGCGCGGTTGGCGCTTTCGGCGGCCTCCTTGGCCTGCCGGAGCTCCGCAGTGCGGCGCATATCGTCATCGATGCAGCGGGTCATGGAGATGGAGTACACGTCGCCGGTGACGTTTTCCGTTAGGATATTCCGGGTCTCCATCCAATGAACCTGCCCGTCATCGCCGGTCTGGCGCACCTGCACATGGAGCAGGCGCTGTCCCCGCCGGTAGGCGTCCAGCTGGGCATCGCGGTTCATGACGGCATACAGCTTGTCGAAGTCCTCTGAATAGGGCATGGTGGGCTTCAGAGAGTCCATCATCTCCTCCATGGTGAAGCTCCGGAACAGGCCCTCGTTGACGATGCTGTGGTTATAGACGGTGAAAGCCTCGTTTTTCGTCAGGTTCTCCTCCAGAATGAAGGGGTATACGGTGCTGGCGGCGGAGACGATCAGGTCCATGCTGGTACGGGTGCGGATGCGCTCATGAGTCAGCTCCGTGATGTTGCGGACGCCGGACAGCAGGCGGGGCTTCCCGGGATCGCTGTGGTCCAGAATGAACTTGCTTTGCAGATGCTGGAGCTCGCCGCCGGTGATGGCATCATATTCGATATAAAGCTCCCGCTGGCGCTCCAGCAGGGGCAGCAGCGTGTCCAGCCGGGCGGTGCGGAGGAACCGGTCACGGTCCTGAGGGCAGACGAACTGCCGGGCGAACTTCTGCATGCCGTGGGTATAGTCGGCGTCGCCGCCGGTCCAGTCCTCCAGACCGCAGCTCTCCCGCAGGCGGAACAGTTCCTCCTGCTGGGTGTTCAGATCCACGCTGATCAGGCAGAGGTAGTCGTCGGCCACGCTTTGCAGCAGGGAGGTCATGCGGTCGCGGGAGCGCTGGGCCTGAGCGGCGGATACCTGCTGGCGGGTGAAATAGAGCAGCTGGGCTCCGATCAGCATCAGGATCACGACCAGCACCAGCATAGTGAGGTGCTGGTCCCTGTTGATCTCCGCCAGCATCTGGGCCGCCACCTGGGAGGGGAACAGCTGCAGGAGGGACCAGCCGGTGCCGGACACGGGCTGGATGCCGCCCTCGGACGCGCCGCCGCTGCCCACGAAAGAAAAGGTCATGGCCGTCTGATCGGCGGCAGCCTCCAGCACGTCACGGGCCTGAGATACCTGAAAATGGGAGAGGGCGGCGTCCAGATCCTCCACGTAGGCAGAGCCCGCGGTGCGGTACTGGCCCAGAGAGCGGCCATTGGCGTCCACCAGCATGGTGAAGGCGGGGAAGTCGTAGAGCTCCGTCTCCAGCACGGCGGAGACAGTCTCCTCATCCAGAAGGCCGAGCAGCACGCCGATGACCTCATCGCCCAGCTGCACCGGCGCGTAAAAGCCGATGAACCTGGCGCTGTTGAAGCGGGACGCGGAGACGGAGATGATGTCGCTGCCGCCGCGGATACCATCCATATAATAGACGCGGTCCGCCACCAGCGCCGTTTCCCCGTCGCTGGTATAGCTGACGCCATCGGCATCGATGAAGCGGATGCGATCAAAGCCGGAGGCCTGTTCCAGCTGGGCCAGATGGGTCATGTCCGCGCCGTCTTTACCCAGCGCCTCGCCGTACAGGCAGGCGGCGGAGGTGATGGCGGACAGCTTGTCCTGAAACACATCGCCCACGTGCTGGGCCGTCCGGCCGCTGAGCACGCCGATGTAGATATCCAGCCGCTCCATCTGGCGCGTGTAGGTCCGGTGTGCCGCAGCGATCAGCAGCACCACCATGGCGGCGAGCAGCAGGACGATAGTAGCCGCCATGTGCTTGACAAGGCGGAGGTGATTTTTCTTCATGGAACGATCCTCTTTATACCGGTGCGTCATGCCTCCAGCTGCGACAGGGTCTCTGTGACCAGCGCGTACTCCCGCGCCACGGCATCGTGCAGCGCACGGACGTTGTCCGGCATCACCGCGCTGCCCCGCAGGGCCTCGGTCATGGCGGTGCAGGCTTCGGCCAGACGGACAAGGCTCAGGTTCAGGGCGATGCCCTTCAGGGTATGGACGGCGCGGAAAGCCTCCTCGGCGCTGCCGCTGTCCACGGCCGCCGTCAGGCGGGCCATGTTGTCATCGCGGGGCAGCATCCGCAGGAACCGGCCGATAAAGGCATCGTTCTGCAGGCGGGCGGAGGCGTCCTCGTAGCTTCCGCCTACGGCGGCGTAGAATTCAGTCAGTGTCATGGATATTCTCTCCTTATTCCGTACAATATGGTTTATTCCTCATACACGACGGCGCAGTTTTTGGTGCGCTTGGCGCGGTACAGAGCCAGATCGGCCTTGCCCACCAGCTCGGAGACGCGGCCGGAGCCGTATGCGCCGCCGATGCTCAGGGACAGGTGCAGGTCCGGGTACTCCGGTATCGTCAGGGCAGCCACGGCACGGCAGATGTCCTCCAGCTTCCGCGCCAGCACATGGGCGGGCAGGCCGTGGAACAGCAGGAAGAACTCGTCGCCGCCATAGCGCACCAGCTCGTCCCCGCTGCGCAGCATGGAGCGCATGGTCTGGGCCGCGTGGAACAGCGCGGCGTCGCCGGCGGGGTGGCCGAAGCGGTCGTTGATCTGCTTGAAGTTGTCCAGATCGATCATGGCCAGAGCGTACTCGCCGGTGAGGCTGCGCAGGCGCTCGTCGTAATAGCGGCGGTTGAAGACCCGGGTGGCGGAGTCGGTATACACCTGACGGTTGCGGACCAGCAGCTGATTCAGGATGTTCTCCTCGCCGCTGCCTATCATATCGTCGGGGCGGATGGGGTTGACGCACTCCAGCGCGTAGGGGATGCCGTCCACCTCCACGCATACGGCGAGGACATAGCAGACATCGCTGCCGAGAGTCTCCACCTTACTCTGGGTGGTGCGGGTGCGCACCGCGTCCTGGGAGGTGCAGCGCTCACAGCGCTGACGCTTGCCCCAGGCGGCATAGCAGTGCCCGACGCGGTCTATGGAGTGGCCGTTGGCATCGGTGGACACCTGCATGCAGACGCCGGGGTCCACCAGACGCACGGTCTGGAACATGGTGCGGTAGCTCTGCATCACAGGGCCCAGCTGCTCCGCCGTGACGCGAAGCACGTCGTCCCGCCCCATGGTGACGGGCAGCAGGAGCTGGCGGTCCGCCAGATGACCGGCGGCGCGGTCATAGCGCTCCAGCCGCTCACAGCTGTCATCAATGTCAATGACTCTGCCGAACAGGGCGGCGCAGCGGCCGTGCTCTGCGGCGGACCACAGCGCCAGAATGGTCAGCTGGCAGCGCCGGGGCTGTCCGTTCAGCACCAGATGGGCCGCCACCTCCAGATACGCCTCGTCTGCGGTGAGGTCCGCCAGGCGGCGGCGGACGGCATCCACCGTCTCCGCTCCCACCCGCGCCAGAAAATCCGGATCGTCCAGAGGCGCCACGATCATGGACGGCAGGCCCATCTGCTCCGCGGCACCGCGGGACAGGCGCAGGGAGGAGGGGTGGGGCGTGTATTCAAACCAGATCTCCCCGCTGAGAGCGAAGAGGAGATCCTGCTTGGCGTAGGCGTCCTCCAGCTGCTGGGTCATGCGGGCGGCGGCCAGATCCTGCCCGCGGTACAGCTCCTCCACCGTGCGGCGGGGGGAGCGGCGGGCGGCGGCCTTGCGGTCCACGCCGCGTCTGGCGGCTTCGCCGACCTCGTCCAGACAGGACAGCAGCAGGGGATTGAAGGAGCCGCAGTCCCCGTTATGGAGCATGGCCATGGCCTGCTCGTGGGTGCAGGGCGCCTTATAGCTGCGCTGGTGTACCAGCACATCGTAGGCATCGGCCAGGGAGACGATCTGGGCGGCCAGAGGGATCCTGTCGCCCTTCAGGCCGTCGGGGTAGCCCTCACCGTTCCAGCGCTCATGGTGCCAGCGGCAGATCTCCATGGCGTATTTGGTCAGCTTCTCCCCCTGATAGCCGGGGAGCTCCGCAATGAGCTGGGCACCGATGACGGTGTGGCGCTTGACGATCTCGTACTCCTCCGGCGTCAGACGGTCCGGCTTCTCCAGCAGCTCACAGGGGATCATGAGCTTGCCGATGTCGTGGAGGCTGGCGGCCATGCAGACCGTTTCCACATCGGCGGGGTCCAGCGGGTGTACATCCTCCCGCGCCAGCAGCCGGCGCAGCAGCAGACCCGTCAGGCAGCTGACGCCGGCCATGTGGCGTCCGCCGCCGCAGCAGCGGTGCTCCACGGCGGAGCTGAGGATGGACACCATCTCCTCCGTGTTCTTCTCGTGGCGGTAAAAGTAAGTGGACACGATGTCCATGAGCTGCTGCTTCTTGGTGTGCAGCAGGATGGCATTGATGATGCGGCGGCGGATGATGCCTGTGGCAAAGGGGCGGTTGATGTAGTCCGACGCGCCCAGCTCAAAGGCGCGGTCGATATACGCGCTGCCCATCTCCGCCGAGATCATGATGGTGGGGACCGACTCGGTCCAGCCGCGGCGCTGCATCTCCTCCAGCACCTGAAAGCCGTCCATCTCCGGCATGACGATGTCCAGCAGCAGGGCCGCGATCTCACCCTTGTACATTTCCAGTGCGGAGATGGTCTCGTGACCGTCCACAGCCTCGATGATCTGAAAATCGTGATCCAGCATATTGGCCAGCATGGCGCGGTTCATCTCAGAATCATCTGCGATCAGCAGTTTCCTGCGATCCATACGAAAACGCCCTCCCTTTCGCCGGATGCCGTACCCTTTATGGCGCATCCGGCGCCATTTTTACGGCCGCACCCGCGGTGCGGCTCCTGAAGCATATAAAAAGCCACCTTTCATTATACCGCACGACAAAACGAATGACTACCGCTTATTCATAAAATATTGAGCGAATATTCGCCCGCGTGCAGGCTTCTGCTTGAAATAACTGGAAGAAACAGGAAAGAAGCCGCCGCACCGGCGGAGAAAGACGCTGCGGCGCCGGCAACGGGGAGAACGGTCAGATTCGGGAGAGTTTGGTTGAAAGTTTGGTTATTCATAAAGTAAAGTTTGCTGGGCAAACAGAAGAAAATGGATTATAATAAACCGGTATAATGGAGCAGATAAGGTGAGGGAAATGGAACAAAAAGGAAATGTCACATATCCGCGGCCCCAAATGGAGCTGGTGTGCGTTCTGGACGAGGCGGAGCAGGCGGGGCATCTGCCGGAGACCATCGTGGAGGAATTCACGGAGCACCCGTTTTCCATGCCCGCGCTGTGGGCCTGCCGGGACCACTTTTACCGGCTGGACGCGGCGGCGCGCAGGAGCCATCCGGCGCTGCCGTCCGTCTTCGCCCTGCTGGCGGCCATGGCGGGAGATCTGGATCTGGCCAGGGAGTACGTGAGCCTGCTGGGGACGACGCCCAGGCACTGGCGGATGCAGGATCTTCGGGAGAAGGATTATTACCGCATCTGCACGGAGCTGGTCATGCCGTACATCAGCGACGGCATGTTCCTGCGCATCGTGCTTTTTCTGGTGAAAACGGGCATGGTGCCGGTGAGGTCGCTGACGCTGTCCGCCTGCCGCCCCAGCATCATCAACGGGTTTCGGGATTTTACGCGGTTCGGCCCGTATCTGGAGCGGCATAAGGACGCCATTACCCAGATGATCCACCAGCTGTACGGCAGCGTGGGGAAGAACGTCTATGAGATCATGCTGGCGGAGTGGTACTACCAGAACAACGACTGCTTCAACGCGCTGATCCTGGCGACGGGGACCATCCCGCTTATCGAGAGGGAGAGCGATATGCGCTGCCTGTTCGTGGCGCTGGCGCTGCAGATGCGCATCCTGCTGATGAACGGGCAGGCGCGGACGGCCAAGCCTCTGGGGGAGAAGATCAGAGACCGCATCCAGGAGACGGGGCGGGAGGAGCTGACGGCCAGCCTGAACGCGCTGGAATGTCTGGCGGCCTGCTACGACGGGCAGCAGGAGGCGGTGGCCCAGTGGCTGGAAAACACTGCCCCCGATGAGAATCGGGACATCTATATGATGGACATGTTTGCCTGGCTCACCAAGGTGCGCTGCTATTTGCAGGTGGGGAAAAACATGGCCGCCTACGTGCTGGTCAGGCAGCTTATCACCCTGCTGGAGCCGGGGAAGCGGCACATGGATCTGTGCGAGTGTCACATGCTGCTGGCCGCCGTGTACTACAAATCGGGGGACAAGGACCGCATGTGCCGGGAGCTGGAGACGGCGCTGGCGCTGGCGAAAAAATACCGGTACATACGGCTGCTGGCGGACGAGGGCGCCTGCATGGTGCAGATGCTGTTCATCTACCAGCGGGAGCGGGGCGCGGACGACTTTACCGACCGGATCATGGAGCTGGCGGGCGGCGTGAGCCGGTACTTTCCCAATTATCTGAAATCTCCGGCGGAGTACTACGAGACGCTGACCGAGACGGAAAAAAAGGTGCTGCGCCTGATGGCGCTGGGCATGAGCAATGACGAGATCGCGGAGCGGATGGGCCGGAAGGCGGGTACCATCAAGTTCCACAGCAACAGTATTTTCAGAAAGCTTCGGGTGTCAAACCGGCAGCAGGCGGTGAACCGCGGAAGAGGCATCGGCCTGCTGTGACATACGGCAGCCGTGAAAAAACAGAACGGAGGTTATGCACATGATCAAAAAAGGAGTATCCCTGCTGATGGCTCTGGCTCTGTGCCTGACGCTGCTGCCCGCATCGACGCTGGCGGCGGAGGCGCAGGGGCAGGCCGGTCAGGAGCAGACGGTCCTGACGCAGGGAAACGACGGGCAGACGCAGGCACCCGGTCAGGATGGTGCGGGTGAGGACGATAAAACGTCCGACGAAGCACCTGACAAAGCACCTGACAAAGCGCCTGACGAGGAGCCTGACGAGGCGGTTTCGGCTGTGCAGGCGCTGATCGACGCGCTGCCGGCGGCGGAGGACATCTCGGACGCCAACGCGGACGAGGTCTCCGGCCAGCTGGACGCCATCGACGAGGCGAAGCAGGCCCTGACGGAGGAGCAGGCGGCCCGGCTGGACCTGACCGGATACGACGCGGCGGCTGCCGCGGTGCTGGCGCTGGCGGGAGAGCCTGACGCCAATGAGTCCGCGCTGCTGGCCGCCATCGCCGGCACGCAGCCCGGCGGCAGCGGCACGGCGGAGGACCCCTATCGGATCACCGGCGCGGCGGAGCTCATCTGGCTGCGGGACGCGGTGAACGCCGGTGAGGCGAACACCTGCGCGAAGCTGCAGCAGGATGTGGAGTACGTGGATGAGGTCTGGACACCCATCGGCACCAGCGAGCACCCGTATACCGGCACCTTCAACGGCAACGGCCACACGATCCGTGTGTGGCTGGATGACTGGGGACAGGCCCTGTTCGGCTATGTCGGCGCGAACGCGAAGCTGACGGATATCGCCGTGACGAAGCGCCAGAGCAAGAATTATTCCATCAGCGCCAGCGCTCCCCTGGCGCGCATCAACAACGGTACCATCACCCGCTGCCGGTACAGCGGCGGTATAACGGCCAAGGACAGCCTGGGCGGTCTGGTCTATACCAACAGCGGCACCATCGAGGCCTGCTGCGTGTACGCGGGACGACTGGACGGCGGCAGCCGCATCGAGATGTACTACAGCGGCTGGGCGGGCGGCATCGCTTATGAGAACACGGGCACCATCGTCAACAGCTATTTCTACGGCGACATAGTGCAGGCCCAGTCCAACGGCACGGTACGCGACATCATCGGCTGGGGCGCCATCGCCTATAAGAACAGCGGCACGGTCTCCAACTGCTACTACGGCGCGGACAGAGACGACGGCTACGGCGGCAAGACGGAGGACCAGTTCCGCGGCGGCGAGGTCACGTATCTCCTGAACGGCGGCACGGCCAGGGACGACTGGCGGCAAAACTGCTACGCCGGTGACAACAGCGACGCGACCCCCGTGCTGGACCGGAGCCATGCCCAGGTCCGGAAGACCGGCAGCAGCTATGTCAGCCTGTATCCCCACGTCCACTGCATCTGCGGCGGCGACGCCACATCCGGCGGCCATCCGCGGCACAGCGACGTGCCCTACACCGCATGGACGAACGACGAGGCGGCCAGCCAGTACGGAGACAGCAGCCATACCGCGGCCAACTCCCTGCCCAAGGATCCGGGCAAGTACTATCTGACAAGCGATGTGACGTTGCGTGACACCGGCACATGGCGTCCCGCGGACGGCACGGTGCTCTGCCTGAATGGTCAGACCGTCAGGGAGTTTGCTTTTGATACGCCCGCGTATGACGCCATTACCGTTGGCAGCGGCGTGACCTTCTCCCTGACGGAGTGCGCCTCGATCCAGGGGTATATCTATTGTGCCAGCAGCCGCAGAGCGGTCCACACCGTGAACAACAGCGGCACGTTCAACTTCTACAACGGACGGCTGCGGGACACCAAAAGCAAGGCCGACGGCGCGGCTGTCTATAACACCGGTACATTCAATATGTACGGCGGCACCATCAACGACAACAATACCACCGCGCGGGGCGGCGGCGTGTATAACGCCGGTGCGTGCAATCTCTACGGCGGCACCATCACCAACAACGGCACCGGGGGCGGCGTGTATAACAACGGCACGCTGACCGTGGGCGGCACCGCGACGGTCACGGGCGGCAGCCCCAACGTCTATCTGGCGGCCGGAAAGACCATCACGCTGAACAGCGCGCTGGACGAAAGCGCCCGCATCGGCATCACGGCGGAAAAGCAGAGCAGTCTCACCGATACGGCGGCCATCACTGTGGTCGAGGGCGGCGCGGCATCGCTGGTATGCTTCTTCCCCGACGATGACGGCACCTATGACCTGTCCTTCAACGATGACGACGACGTCCTCCTGCACCTGATCCGCGACCACACCCACTGCGCCTGCGGCCACAAGGGGAAGTACGCCAAAAGCATCGGCAATCACACCGAGCACGTGGACCGCGAGTTCGTGGCGTGGACAGATGAGCTGGTGAAGGAGCAGTACGGCAGCGGCACCACATACAAGGCGGCGGATACCCTGCCCAAGGCGGCGGGTTACTACTACCTGACAAGCGACGTGGATCTGGGTGCATACCCATGGGCGCCGAAGGACGGCACCATCCTCTGCCTGAACGGGCACAAGATCACCGGCAGCTGGTCTACGGCGGTGCGGATCGATTCCAATGCCCATATCGTCCTGACCGACTGCCGGGCCAGCGGCTCCATCAGAAACACCAACACCAGCGGTGCGGCGCTGAAATCCTCGGGCTCCAGCATCTCCCGGAACGGCATCGCCGATATCTTCCGCATTTCCCTTTCCGGCACCAGCGTGGGCGTCGAGAACTACACCAGCAATACCGTCAACCTGTATAACAGCACCGTTTCCGGAACCACGAGCGCCATCTACAACACCGGTACGGTGAACATCGCCGGTACGGTCAAGGCCACCAGCGATACCGTCGGCAGTGGATATTACTGTGTGAACAACCTGGGTACGCTGACTGTTGACGGCACGCTGACGGCGGATGGCGGCAACATAGGCGTGGCCAACAGGAAGGAAAGCAGCAGCTCGCGGAGCGGCACCATCACTGTCGACGGTACGCTCACCAGCACCGGCGACAACACCGGCCTGAGCAACCTCGGTACGCTGACGGTCAACGGCGCGCTGACGGCCACCGGCAAAGGCACCGCTACCCTGGCCAGCGGCCTGTTTAATAACGGCGGCACGCTGACGGTCGCCGGCACGCTGACCGCCGCCGGAAATACCAGCGGCAGGAGCACCTACGGCCTATACAACACCGGCGAGGGCACGGTCACTGCCAACGGCACGTTCACCGCCTCCGGCGGTGAGTACGCCGTATATAACTTCGGCCCGCTGAACCTGGCCGGTACGGTCAATGCCAACAAGAATGTGTATCTCGGCACGGGCAGGACCATCACCGTGGTGGGCGAGCTGGACGATGCCAGCAGCATCACCGTCCAGACGAAAGACACACCCGCCGCCGGCAGCCCTGTGGTCATCGCCACCACGGAAAATGCCGACTGGATCAAGGCGGGCAGCTTTGTCAGCTGGACCCCCGGCAAGTACGCCGTCAGCCGCATCGACGAGGGCAAGACCGTGGTGCTGCGGGGCCATGAGCACGACTGGAGCTATACGCTGGGCAGCGACGGCACGGCCATCAGCGCCGAGTGCGGCAATGCGGACGGGCTCTGCGGCAATACCAACGGCGGCAGCGTCACCATCGCGCCGCCCAGCGGCGGACTGATCTATGACGGCAGCGCCAAGGCGGCCAGGCTGACCACGACCGGGTGGACGGCGGCGGACGTGGGCGAGATCACCTATCAGAAGGACGGCAGCGCCCTGTCCGCAGCGCCCGTTGATGCGGGTACCTACACCGCCGGCATCACCGTGGGCGGCCAGACCGCCAGCGTGACGTATACCATCCGGCAGGCTGTCCCGCAGGCAGGGGACTTCGCCTTCTCCCCTCCCGATACGCTGACCTATGACGGCAGCGCCAAGACTGCGAAGGTGGCGGCCAGGGCCGGTATTGCGGGCATGGGCGGCGTCACGGTGAAGTATTATCGGAACGGCGTCGAGGTGGAGCAGCCCGCCGATGTGGGCACGTACAACGTCAGGATCGACGTGGCGGAGGGCAAGAACTATGCCGCCGCAGACCTGACGGACGACAGCTGGACGTTCACCATCGCGGCCAATGAGACCGCGCCGGCGGTGACGCTGAGCGGCGACACCACCTATACCGGCGGGCGGATCACGCCTGCGCCCACCGTAAAGATCGGCAGCACCAAGCTGACCGAGGGGCGGGATTACACCGTCGCCTATGGCGAGAACCGAGATGTCAGCACGGGCGGCACCGTGACCATCACGGCCATGGGCAACTATGCGTTCAGCGCGGTGGCGGAGAGCTTCGCCATCACGCCCAGGGCCGTCACTGTCAGCGGCATCACGGCGGCGGATAAGACCTACAACGGCAGCGCTGACGCCGTGCTGGATGTCAGCGGGGCGGTCATCAGCGGCAAGGCGGAAGGCGATGAACTTACCGTTTCCGCCGATGGTACCTTCGACAGCAAGGACGTGGGCACGGACAAGACCGTCCGTATCTCCGGCCTGACGCTGGGCGGCACGTCCGCGGGCAACTATCGGCTGGCGGCCAGCGGCCAGCAGGCTTCGGCGATGGCCGCCATTACCCCCGCTGTCATCACGGTGACGCCGGATGCCGGTCAGGGCAAGACCTACGGCGAGAAAGACCCCACGCTGACCTACATCTCCGCCGGTGCGGTGAACGGCGAGACCCCCGCCTTCAGAGGCGTACTGGTACGTGACACAGGCGCGAACGCGGGAAGCTACGCCATTACCGGGGGCACTCTGGCGCTGGCGGACGGCAGCGGCTTCAAGGCGGACAACTATACGCTGAAGCTCGCGGATGAGGTGGTGTATTTCACCATCCACAGGGCAGCCTATGGCGACAGAACGGTGAACGGTTCCGCCATGTACGACAACAACGGCACCGTGGACCTGAGCAGTCTGATCGAGGAGGGCGGTACGGCGGTGCTGGGCAGCGTGACAGATGATGCCGGTGTGCTGAACGGTACATGTTCGATCAGCGAAGGTATCCTGCGCTTCGGCTTTGCGGACGATGCGTCCAAGGTGGGCAAGACCGCCAAGGTGAAGGTCAACGTTACCGGAGCCGACAACTATGAGGACTACACCATCACCGTTACCCTGACGGTGGAGGCCAAGCTGACGCCCAGTCCGGAGGGCGCGCTGACGCTGAGTCCTGCTGAGATCACCTACGGCGAGAAGCTGGGCGCCATCGCCATCAGCGGCACGATGCAGGCGGACGGCAGGACCGTTGCGGGCACGTTTACCTGGCAGGAGCCCGACACGGTGCTGGATGCGGGTACACATGCAGGCGCTGCGTGGAAGTTCATGCCGGATGACACCAAGACCTATGTGGAGGCCACGGGCACTGTGGCCGTTCAGGTCAACAGGGCCGCGCAGAGCGCTGCCGTCAGCATGACGGGCTTCACCTACAACGATGCGCCCAGCGCGCCCAGCCTGACATATCAGGTGGGCGATGGCAGAGCGGTCTACTACTACGGCACCGAAAATACCGCCAGCGGCGGCACGAAGTGGGAGAACATGCAGCCCACCACGCTGGATGCCGGTACCTACTACATGTACGCGGTCATTGGCGAGACGGATAACTACAGGGAATTCACCACGGCGGCTGTGCAGTTTGTGGTGGAGAAGGCAACGCCGACCTATAAAAAGCCCACTGGCGTGACGGCGAAATACGGTCAAACGCTTGGTGATATTGCGCTGGCAACCCCCGAAGGCACTACACCCGGCACATGGAGCTGGCAAACGCCGCAAACGGTGCTTGACAAAATCGGCAGCCATACGTATGATGCCAATTTTAAGCCGGATGACCCAAACTATAAGGGGGTAGTCGGTGCCGCCATCGATGTCACCGTGGGCCCGGCAGACGGCCGGAACCTGAGGACGGTGGAGCTGGTGCAGAAGTACACGGACACCGAGAAACACACCTACGCGCCGGACTGGTCCTCGCTTCCCGAGGGACAGCGGTGGACGTTCAGCAGCGAGGCCAGCGAGGTGCTGCCCAGGCAGGACTTTGCGGCGGACGGCAGTCTTCTGACCTACGCGATCCCCGAGGGGAAGGCGCTGGGCGACCAGATCACCATCACCCTCAAGGCGTCCTGCGCCAACTATGAGGACTTCACCATCACGCTGCACATTCTCCTGCGGGAGAAGGACGATCAGGCGGCGCTGCGCGTTACCGGCGGCACCACCGTGGTCTACGGTGAGAAGCTGCAGCTGGGCAGCAGCGGCGGCTCCGGCACCGGCAAAGTGGCCTACGCCGTGACCAACGGCACCGGCGAAGCCGTCATCGACCCCGATACGGGCGTTCTCACGCCGGTGAAGGTGGGTATCGTCACCGTGTCGGTCACCAAGGCGGAGGACAAGGACTACAAGGAGGCTGTCAGTGATGCGGTGATCGTCACCATCACCAAGGCCAGGCCCACCGGTCAGCCCAACTACACCAAGATCATCACCCGCGGCAAGACGCTGGACGACGCGGCGCTGACGCTGGCCGACAGCACCATCTCCCCTGCGGACGGTGTGCTGGAGTGGGTGGACGATGCGGGGAACGTGCTGCCGGGCAGCACCCGCGTGAAGGCCAACACGGCCTACAAGTGGCGCTTTACCCCTGCGGACGGCAACTACACCACCCTCAGCGGTGAGATCGAGCTGTATTACAAGCCCAACGGCGGCAGCCAGTACGGCACCGATCACACCATCAGGGCGTCCGCCGGCACCAACGGGACCATCTCCCCTGTCGGCTGGACCTCCGTCGGCGAGGGTGGGGAGCAGACCTTCACCATCACGCCGGATGCGGGCTACGCCGTGGCCAAGGTGCTGGTGGACGGCAGGAGCGTGGGTGCGGTGACATCCTACACCTTCCGGAATGTCACGCAGGACCACACCATCGAGGCCGTCTTTATGAAGGCCAACGGCAATCCCCAGACCGGCGTGACCGTGACGCGGAGCACCATTGGCTGCGGGAGATAACGCCATGAGAAAGTTCACGCGCACCCTCTCCTGCACCCTCATCGCAGCGCTGCTGCTGACCGTGGCGGCCACGGCCGCCGCCTGCGGCAAAAAGGCGGAGCATCCCACCGTTTCGGAGGTGACGGAGCCCCAGACAGTCGGCGAGGTCATCCCCGCTGTGGACCGGCAGGAGCAGTTGGCTGCCGCCAAAAAGGCAAATCCTGACGCCGTGGCGTGGCTGTATATGCCCGGCGCGGAGGTGAACGATGCCGTGATGCAGGCGGCGGACAACGGGTACTACCTGCAAAAGGACGAAAACGGGAATTTCAGCGAGTGGGGCTGCTACTACGCCCATTGCGACGACCATCTAAGCAGCCGGAGCGCGCTGGATAAGAACACCGTGATCTTTGGGCACTCCGCCACCAACTGCGATCCGGACGGCCCGAAATTCACCAAGCTCCACCGGTACATGGATGCGGACTTCGTGCAGGAGAACCCCTACATCTACCTCTCCGTGGAGGGTGACGACATGGTGTTCCAGATCACGGCCTGCTTCATCACGGACACCAGCTTCGACTATATTTCTCCGGACCTCGCGGGTGAGGAGCTCACCGGCTTCCTCCGGCAGGTGGAGGAGAAGAACTGGCTGGCGTTTGACGGCGTGACCTTCGGCGAGGAGGATACCATCCTGACGCTGTCCACCTGCTGCCGGAAGTACGACATGGAGAATACCGGCGACCAGCGGCTGGTGGTCATGGCGAAGCTGCTGCCGGAGGGCGCAGCGGCGCAGGACTTCACTGTGCGCCTGGCCTCCGAGCCGGCGATGCCCTGAGAAAGGCGCAGCAGGAAACAGGAAAGGCAGGCACCCTTTGGGTGCCTGCCTTAGTCTGTCGAAAAACCTGCCCGGGCACAAGTATCGGAGGGAAGGATCGTGTGAAAGGGAACCGTTAGGGTTCCCTTTCGCGTTCAATCACCCGCCGCAGCTCACAGCGAGACGGACATTTACTTTTCCTTGTGCAGCATCCGCCACAGAGTAGAGCGGCTCACGCTGCCCAGAGAGGCAACCGGGCGGCGGGGCTTCCCCCAAAAAGCCATGGTCTGTGCTTTTATCGTTATGAAATGTGAGGGGTTCGGATAGTCTCCGACTAGCTCATACTTCAGCCCCGTGCGTTCATCTGTGATAAATCTCTCCATTCGTATAACCTCCTGTTCCTTTCTGCAACCATTGTAGCAGGAGAATTAGCGGAAACCGAATGTGCGGATAGAAAAAAAGCGCCGCCTTGGAATCACTCCCAAGACGGCGCTTTTCTGTTGTGGATCAGAGCGAACACTTTACGGCGAAGCCGCCGCTGAAGAAATAGGTGTTCGTCCAATACCTGTTTGGTGGACCTGAAGGGATTTACCCCTCCGGGGCATAAACCTCGAATCCCTAGGTCCACAGTAAAAATAAAGCCACCCTTGCGGGTGGTTTATTTTTGGTGGACCTGAAGGGATTCGAACCCTCGACCTCTCGGATGCGAACGAATTAAAAGCTCTGATTTGTATTGATTTTCAAACATTTCCAGCGCTTTCGGCTGGAATGTAAATGGTCTTGTGGCCTCTTTTTCCCGTTGTAACCATGTGTCCCGGAAGCGTATGTGGTACGTGTTGTGGTCACAGGAGATGTGCGTCGATATCATCTAAATGAGGTGGTAATCTACATACGCCTATGATAGACCAAGTGAGGAAAATCGTCAACCGCTTTCTTTGGCAGGGGCAGTGCAGGGAATGGGATGCAATAGACAAAGAGAAACGTCTGAAGACGACGAGTATGGTTAGCCGCCATCTTGTTTAAAACAATTAATCTAAAAGAGAAAGCTATAATTGGATAACTTCTTCCCTTTTAATACTGCAGATATTTGAACACGAGGTCGGTTCTTTCGAAGTATTTCATCAGAATCACAGCAAAGATAAGCACCACACACTCGGCAATGATGCAGGTGTACCAGTTGACGCTCTCGCCAGCCAAGATGGGCAGTCATCGGAGGGTGAGCGTATTAAAGGCCAACACACGGAAGATGCAAGTGTGCTGCCATTTATATTTATTACAAAAACATAAAACTCGGTCGCTGATTATACCGTGTGTATAGAGCTGTGTTTTTTAAAATTAAGACCGGGGCAACTACCTATGCTAACGAAAAGACTGCTGTAGAGCATCGAGAAATGTAACGACGAGTTACCTCGAACTCAAAAAAATCCAAGTGCCCAAAATCTCCATCAGCCAGTGTGGGAAAACACAACCACAGATGCCACACGGCACGGTAAAGCAAAAGAGAAAAAGAACAGAAAATGCCGGACCCTATCTCTTGTGAAAACGAAGTGAGATCTGTGGGCACTATTGGTGCGGAACAAATACAATAGCCTATCTATCATTTCGATGGCTTTCGGGAACTGCTGGAGGTGCCGTTCGGGAACTGCTGGAGGTGCCGTGCACTTGACTACACATGGTTTCTATGCTATGCTCATCGAGGTCGGCTTATGTGTACCGGTCTGCCGCCTGCGTCCGGCGGCTGAAACACAGAAAGATAAGGAGAGTTTTCAACATGAGTAAATCCCAGCAGAATTATCTGGATCAGGTGGCCCAGCGGCTTCACCTGACAGCAGACGCGCAGAGCGGCATTCTCTTTGGGATGCAGGGCGGCCTGCATATGATGCTGATGCGCAGCACCAGCAACCAGAATTTTGTTTCTCTTGTTTTTTCCCTGACTCACAGCGGACAGGAGCCGGATGCGGCGGAAATCAAGGCTTTTGTCAAGAGCAACAAGCTGATTGTAAACTACTCCATTCGCCGCAGCCGGGTGGAATTTATCCTGAAGCCCCGATTCGGCAGCTTTAAGCAAATTGACCAGCTGGAGCAGGTCACGGGCGAGGTGGTATCCCTCCTGCGCACCGGCGGCTACCAGAGCTGCTGCCAAAATTGCGGGCAGACGGTGGAGACGGATGCATGCATCATGGCAGGGGTTCCGTCCCTGCTGTGTGACAGCTGCTATCAGCAGCTGGGCCATAATCAGGAACAGATTCAGCAGGAATCTGCCGGCAAGCCGGAGAATGTGCTGGCCGGTGTGGTGGGCGCTCTACTGGGATGCCTGCTGGGCGTGGGCTGCATTGTGCTGCTGGGACAGCTGGGCTATGTAGCGGCTTTGTCTGGCATTGTGCTGGCTGTCTGCACGCTGAAGGGATATGAGCTTCTGGGCGGGCGTCTGTCCACCAAGGGAATTGTGATTGCCTGTGTGCTGATGCTGGCAATGACCTATGTGGGCTATCGGCTGGATTGGGCCATTACTGTTGCCAAGTATTTTGAGGCCAGTCTGACAGATTCCTATCGGGCTATCCCCTACCTCATTGACGAAGAAATTCTGGACGGCGGCGTTTATACCGGTGAGCTTATCAAGCTGTATGCCTTCACACTGATCGGCGCAATCCCCACCATCATCAGCTCCGTAAAGAACCGGAAGATGGCCAAGGTGACTTATCGCATGCAGAGCCAGAGAGCTGTGAACAGCACTCCGGAGTTCTGATTCTGGGCAGACAAGCGAAAGATTTTAAAAAGATCAGGTGCAGCTTCAAAAGAAGCTGCACCTATAAACTGAAAGTAGACACTCACAAAATACCGGGTTGTCGTAAAACAGTAAAATCAAAAAATGGTGAAAACCTTGTGTTTTCAAGGGGCGGCGTGACGAAAGTCACGCCGTTTTCTTTTTCATCAGCTCATTCAGAGGAATGCAAAAGCCCCGCTTCAACTCGTTGTATCTGACATGACCGTTCTGAAAAGCATGGGAAAGCAATGGGAATGGACATTGCTGCCGGATACCTTCAATAACGAAATTATTGCGCACAGCGTTTCCCCGATTGCAGGGGATAACAAGCCCCATTATCAGAAAATGAAAGCCGATGCGGAAGCCGGAGATCCCGAAGCCATCCGGCGATATGAAGCCACCCTTGCCAAGCGCAGAGATGAGTACCACAAAAAGAAATCAAGACAGGAGGAAGTACCAGCATGAAGGAATTGAAGCCAAGAATCCACGAAAACGGCATCGACTACATTCTCGTAGGCGATTACTATGTGCCGGACTGGAAGCTGCCGGAGGAACACCGTCCCATTGGCAGGTGGGGCAATCTTCACAGGGC
>NZ_DBLZXX010000040.1:0-2112 GCF_057856985.1 Vescimonas sp. | reverse complement strand
TTCAGGTCACAGCTGGCAAGCTGCAGAACGCTGTCCGCCTCCATCAGCGCCACAGCGGAGAGAATGTCGTTTGCGATGTAGCTGGAGCAATCAATGACCACATAGGGTAAGATCTCGCGGAGGCCGCGGATGAGCTCCTCTGCCTGCTGCTTGGTGCAGGGCGCATAGGTGTACTCGTTTTCTTTCTTGCGAAGGCCAAGCATCGTCAGGTGCGGCAGACGTTTTAGGGTATCTCACGGTTATGTGCTGGATCGTTCGTGGACCAGTCGCTGGGATAGTAGCCGCTCTCGCCGCGCTTGATGCAAATGAGCGCGCCGGTGTGGGGGAGGGTGGAGAAGCACAGCTCCGGCAGTCCATCCGCCAGCTTGGGGGAGAAAAGCTCCTGCTCCGTCTGGATGCTCCACTCGTCCGAGTTCCAAAGGTGGACATACAATTCACCGCCGTCATCCACGGAAATTTCCCGCTGCTCAAAGCCCTCACCCCAGCCGTCCGAAGCCTGTCCGGTGAGATATTCCTTTAAGATTTCCAGCTCTGTGTCCGATAATTCCCCGGCGACGCGGCATTCCGCCACGCCCCAGAGCTGTCGGTCACGCTTCTCCACGGTGAAGACGGCGGAGCGCACCTTGCGGTCAACGCTGTCGGCTTCATCATACCAATGCATGAGACCGCGCTCTGCCTCCTCCGGCATCCGGTTTTTCACCAGCGCCGCCGTAATCTGATCCTGATAGCCGCGCAGCTCGCGGCCCTCCAACAATGTGCTGCTATCGTCAAAGTCGCCGTACTCGTTCCGCTCGTAGAGATCGGCGGTCAAGGGCATGTAGAGCTTGAGGGTGGTCAGCTTGGGTGGCAGCGCCGTGAAGCTGTCCTCGCCGGGGATGAGTGCCAGCGACCTGCCGTTATCCCACTTCATGTGGATAGTGCCAATGTCATCCACGAAGTCCACTTCACCTTCCGTACCGGGAGCGATGGGAGCGTAGGGGTCTTCCATCGAATTGAGCCGGATGCGGGTGCCGGGGGGATACTGTTCCCTGATAAAATTCACCATTTTTCTGTCCATCATCGTTTCCTCCATGTTTTGCTCTCTGTCGTAAAACTCCAGCTCGTAGATCACGCCGCGATCTTGCTTTCGGGCATCCTTCACCCTGACCGTCGTACCATCAAAGATGTAATTGCCGGCTTTTCCAAAATCGGTGTAGAAGCCCTTGCCGTGGTTGCAGGTGGAGAAGGGATGCTCCGGCTGATTCTTGATCTTGGAATAGAAGCCCACCGTCTGCACCGTGGTCACCACACGGGTCAGCCCCACCATATCCGCGTGATTGGCGTGGCTGACGGTCTTGAACTCCACTCCGGGTCGGATGAACCGTTTCAGCTCGGCAAGGCTTTTGAATGCGACTGGCTCTCGCTGCTTTTTTGAGGCGTCCATTACATTCCCCCGAAAGTCATGCCCTGCTCGGGCCGAGGCTCGTGATCCTCCTGCCGGCAAGGGGCTTCCTCGCCGTAGAAGTCGAAGATCATGTCATCCACCTGCTTGCGGACGCTGGAATCGTCGGTCAGCACCTCGTACCGGAAGCCTGTGGTGGGGCGGTACGGCAACTCCTCACGCACGCAGCGGAGGAACTCGTCCGCACTCGTAAATTCCTGCGTGTCGCCGTTGGTGTAGGTCGTGCGACCGACCAGCGGCTTGTCCCGCGCCATGTTCTGCCGCTGGACATCCAGATCATAGGCCGTACAGTAGCAGTTATAATCTCCGGGGGACGGATTGCAGCGCAGGCAGTAGCGGTAATGCTCGGTTTCCACGATGTAGCCGTAGTTTTGTGTCCAGCCGCCGCTGATTTTGCCGCCGTGTTCATAGCAGAAACGCTCCATAGCGAAGCGGTTTTTCAGCACACTCTCCCGCAGCGTGTCCACGACCTCCTGCAGCTCCAGCTTGAATGCGGGGCTGTTCAGCTCCTCCGGGCCACGAGGCCACCATGTATGCCAGAACTCGTTGCCGCTGCGCCCGAAGTCCATCCGGACATGGCCAACGGTACCCAGCCGCTTATCTTCTTCGGGGTGCGGGGTATAAAATAAGCCCGCCTCCTCTGGGCGGGCAGGGCGGATATGAAATTGCGT
>NZ_DBLZXX010000026.1:0-23337 GCF_057856985.1 Vescimonas sp. | reverse complement strand
TTGCATCTATGGTTTGAAAGAAAGAATCCGGGCCCGAAAAAGCCCGGAAACGGTTGATGCGCCTGGCTTTTCGCCAGACGCATCTATACCGTTTCGTTAATATGGTCCGAGTGTCGAGATTCGAACTCGAGGCCTCTTGAACCCCATTCAAGCGCGATACCAAACTTCGCCACACCCGGTTATTGCTTGCCGTCTCAAACAGCCTACTTATACTACCACAGTTCTTCTCACATTTCAACCCCTTTTTTCAAATTTTTTCAAAAATGTTGCGGTTCTTTTTGTTGACAAAGTCCGCTGCACATGGTAATATATTACTCGCATCTGGCATCAGGAGCGCTTTTACACACGGAGAGATGGCTGAGTGGTCGAAAGCACCGGTCTTGAAAACCGGCGATGTGAAAGCATCCGTGGGTTCGAATCCCACTCTCTCCGCCAGTAAGTTCATACCTGCGGAAGTACCCAAGTGGCCGAAGGGGCTCCCCTGCTAAGGGAGTAGGCCGTCAAAAGCGGCGCGAGGGTTCAAATCCCTCCTTCCGCGCCAAAAGGGAGCCATCCTCTGGATGGCTCCCTTTTTCCGTCTGTTTCGTTTCGGCAGGCGGAGACAACAACATTTGAAGGAGATTTTTTTGAAGAGTATCAAATCGCTACCGGAGCGTGTGGCCTGATCGGGAGGTCTGGCAAATCTACACACACGCCATTCCTCCCGCGAGATCGTGACCACATCTTCAGGAGGAAACAGCATGAACCGCGAAAACAAGCGCAAAACCTTTGAGAAGGGCTACTACAAGACCCACGCATGCCGCGACGCCTTCACCTGCAAGGTCTGCGGCAGGCTCTGTACACCGGAAAACGCAGGGAGCCAGCACCGCAACCACTGCCCAAACTGCCTCAGCAGTCTGCATGTGGACGTGGAGCCCGGGGACAGAGCGTCCGACTGCGGCGGCATCATGGAGCCGGTGGCTGTATGGGTGCGCAGGGACGGTGAGTGGGCCGTCATCCACCGGTGCAGACGCTGCGGCGCGCTGCATTCCAACCGCACGGCAGCGGATGACAACCCCATGAAGCTCATGAGCATCGCCATGCGGCCCCTATGCCAGCCGCCGTTCCCACTGGAGCGCATCCGCGAGATGACTGCCCTGATGGGCGGCGACGGGAGTATGGAGCAGGAATAGGAGACTGAGCCTGCTTGAAAAGAAAAGATACCGCCTCGGGGGAGGCGGTATCTTTTTTACAGCGCAGGTAGTTTTATATCACAGGTGGTACTTCTGCTGGTATTCCTCATAGTAGCGGGCGAAGGAGTGGGACTTCATGGCGCGGACGCTGCTGAGGTACTCGTGGGTATCGAAGGAGTCGGACTCCAGCTCTATGATGGCCACGGCGATGTTGGAGCAGTGGTCGGCCACGCGCTCGTAGTTGGTCAGGAGGTCGTTGAACACAAAGCCCTGGTCCAGGGTACAGGTACCGGACTGGAGACGGTCCACATGGTGGGACTTCATCTCATCGCACAGACCGTCGATGATCTCCTCCAGCGGCTCCACGCGGGCGGCCTGCTGGATGTCGTTGGCCACGAAGGCGGCAATGGAGATGGCCAGGATCTCCCGCAGGGCGGACTCCATGATCTCCAGCTCCCGCAGGGCGGCGGGGGAGAACACCATGTTCTTGTCGTGTATCTCCTTGGCCGTTTCAGAGATGTTCAGGGCATGGTCGGAGATGCGCTCGAAGTCGGAAATGGTGTGGAGGAACTTGCTGACCTCCTCGCTCTGGGCGCTGGAGAGGGAGCGGCTGGTGATCTTCATGAGATAGGTGCCCAGCTTGTCCTCGTAGCGGTCGATAAGGGACTCCGTCTCGCTGATAGCATGGAAGCCCTTTTCGGAGAAATCGGTGCGCAGCGCCATGGCGTCCAGCAGGTTGCCGGCGGCGCGCTCGGCCATGGAGTTGGTGACGAGACGGCTCTGCTCGATAGACAGGGCGGGGTGCTGGAGGAAGCGCTCCTCCAGGCGGTCCATGTCCTGGTCCTCGGCCTGGGCGCCGTTGTCGGGAAAGAGAAAGACCACCAGCTTTTCCATCAGGCCGATGAGGGGCAGCAGCACCATCACCGTGGCCAGCCGGAACAGCGTGTTCAGAAAGGCGATGCTGACGGAGGTCATGATCCTGGTCAGGAAGGGGAAGCGGAAGATGGCGTTGAGGGTGTAGAACACCAGGGACCAGATGACCACGCCAAGTACGTCGATGAGCAGGTAGACGAAGGCGGTGCGCTTGCCGTTGAGGTTGGCACCCAAGGCCGACAGCAGCACCGGTACCGCCGCGCCGATGGCCACGCCCATAATGATGGGGAAGGCGATCTCAAAGGTGATGGCGCCGGTGATGGACAGGGCCTGGAGGATGCCCACGGCGGCAGAGGCGCTTTGCAGGATGCTGGTGAAGGCGATGCCCACCAGAATACCCAGCAAGGGGTTGGAGAACGAGGTCAGGATGCGGATAAAGGACTCGCTCTCCCGCAGAGGGGAGACGGCGCCGGACATGGCGGACATGCCGTACATCAGAACGGCGAAGCCCAGCAGGATCTCGCCCACGTGGCGGTGGGAGGTCTTGGCGGAGAACATGCGGAGGATGATGCCCGCCACGGCCACGATGCCGGTGAGCACCTCCGTGCTCAGCAGCTGCACCAGGCCGCTGCCGCCGGAGATGGAGGACAGGCACAGGATCCAGCCGGTGATGCTGGTGCCCAGAATGGCGCCCATGATGACGCCGATGGCCTGACGCACCTTCATCATGCCGGAGTTGACGAAGCCCACCACCATGACGGAGGTAGCGGAGGAGGACTGTATCACGGCGGTGACGCCGGTGCCCAGCAGAACACCCTTCAGCGGCGTGCTGCTGAGACGGTAGAGCACCAGTTCCAATTTGCTGCCGGCCACCTTCTTCAGACCCTCGCCCATCAGAGACATGCCGAACAGGAACAGGGCGATACCGCCCAGCAGCGATATGACATCCGAAATGCCCATATGCGCACACCCTCCCATTATCTATCGTAATGACTATCATCAGTATACAGGACGGGGACGGATTTGTCGACAGGCATTTCCGAAAAGCCGGTAAAATTTTGCGGGGTCTTTTGCGCGGGTCTTTGACGTTCTTGCCAAAGCGGGGAAAAGCGGGTATAATAAGGGACAATATCTGGAAAAAGGGGAGCGCCGCTCTATGCTGAAACACTGTCTCATCGTCTTTCTGGTATCTATGGTGCCCGTTATCGAGCTGCGGGGCGCCATCCCCTACGGTGTGGGGTTTGGGCTGCCGCTGTGGCTGACATACTGCGTCGCCATCGCGGGGAACATGCTGCCGGTGCCGGTCATCTACTTCTTTGCGCGGCGGGTGCTTGTGTGGGGCAGCGGCAAGCCGGTCATCGGGAAGCTCTTCGCGTTCTTTCTGGAAAAGGGAGAAAGGGCCGGACAGAAGCTGCAGAAAAAGGCGGGGCGCGGGCTGTACTGGGCGCTGCTGCTGTTCGTGGGCATCCCACTGCCGGGCACCGGCGCGTGGACCGGTACGCTGGCGGCCAGCCTTCTGGATATGGACTTCAAGAAGAGCGTGCTGGCCTGCGTGGGCGGCGTACTGCTGGCGGGGATCATCATGGGGGTGCTGAGCCAGCTGGGCGTGGAGGCGTTCCGCGCCGCGGCATGAGAAAGACCGAAAAAGAGCGCGTACACTGCGGGTGTACGCGCTCTTTTTGTGCGATCGTCAAGCCTGATAGCGGGGCTGCTTGTCCTGGTAGATGTCCTGCATCTCCTGATCGATCTCGCTGATGGCATCGGAGCACAGGCGCAGGCGGGTGGCGTCCTCGTCGGTGAACTGGCGGTCCGACTTGTAGCGCAGCTCGTGCTCCAGACTGGCCCACATGTCCATGGCGATGGTACGCAGCTGGATCTCCACCGGCAGGACCATGGTGCCCTCGGAGATGACGATGGGAACATTCACCACCAGATGGAGACTGCGGTAGCCGGAGGGCTTGGGGTTCTTGATGTAATCCACCTCGCGGATGACCTTGAAGGCATCGAACCGTGTCAGCAGGGAGCGGAGGTAGTAGATATCATCCAGATAGTTGCAGATGACGCGGATGCCGGCCAGATCCTGTATGTGGGCGTAGATGTTGTCGATGGTGATCTCGTAGCCCCGGCGCTTCAGCTTATCCGCGATACTGTCCAGCGACTTGATGCGGTACTCGATGTGGTGGATGGGGGAGTGGTCGTACATGCAGGCGAACTCCTCGTCCAGTATCTCCATCTGGGTGACGGCTACCTTCAGCGCGCTGCGGTACAGATGGGTCACGCGAACCATACCGGCGGCCAGCGCCTGCTGCTCCGGCGGCAGGCTTCCGGCCACGGGGATGTCGCGGAGCCGGATGCTGCCGCTCTTTTCGATCATCATGGGCGATGCCCTCCTTTTATCTCATACCAACATTGTAACAGGAAAGTATGTCCTGCCGATGAACAAAACCGATCTTTTTTCCATTATATACGACAGATACGGAGAAATGCAAGAGACGGGTTGTATAAATTGCGCAAAAAGCGCCGGCAGCAGAGCTGCCGGCGACTGCGTATGCACTTACAGGAGGACGCGGGCTTTGCCGCAGCGGGAGAGCACCGCGTCGGCGATGCGCTGGGCGGCCTGTCCGTCGAAGCTGCGGCGCTGGGTCTCTACCATCCGGCGGCGCCGGTCATCGTCGGCCAGCAGGGACAGGGCGCTGTCGGCGATGGCATCGGTATCGCAGGAGGCGGCCCAGCCGTGGGCGGAAAAGAACGCCTGGTTGCGGGTCTCGCAGCCGCCCACCAGATCCGCCAGCAGCATGGGGACGCCCTTGCAGGCGGCCTCGGTGATGCTGATGCCGCCGGGCTTGGACACCAGCAGGTCGGCGCTGTCCATATACTGGGCCACGCGGGAGGTGAAGCCCACGGCCTGTACCCGCAGCAGGGAGCGCATCTGGATGGCGTAGAGCATCTGGCGGTTGCTGCCGCACAGGACGGTGGCGAAGTCGCCCTCCGGCAGCAGCTCGTCCAGCTGGCGGGCCAGGGCAGACATGGGGCCGCAGCCGATGCTGCCGCTCATCAGCAGAATGTGGCGGCCCTCGGCGGGCAGGGACAGCTCCTGCCGGGCGGCAGCGCGGTCCGTCGGGGCGGCGAACACCGAGCGGGTGGGGATGCCGGCGGGCAGCAGCGTATCCGCCGCGATGCCGCAGTGGATAAACTCCTCCGCCAGCTCCGCATGGGGGATGACGCAGATGTCCGGCGTGCAGCTGCCCACGGTGGGGGAGCAGGTGTAGTCCGTGGCCACAAAGCAGAAGGGCATGGGTGCGCCGCCGTTTTGACGCAGCATGGTCATCATCAGGGCGGGGATCACGTGGACGCAGACCACGGCGTCGAACCGCTCCGCCTGCAGGTAGCGGGCCAGGCGGCGGGCACCCCGGGACAGGTAGGTCTCCACGGGGTTGTGCTTGGGAGCGGGGCGGCCGTCCTCCTCCTCGGCGGACATGTAGCCCGCCTTATAGAGCTGGGGGTAGTGGCGGTAAAACCGCGTGTGCCAGCGGGAGACGAATTTGGATGCCTTCCGGGAGACGAAGGACAGGCCGTCCAGCACGCGGCTGTCCGCGCCCCGCTGGCGGAACGCCTCCGTTAGGGCGGCGGCCACCGCGTTATGGCCGCCGCCGGTATTACAGGTCAGTATCAGAATGTTCATGGGTTCCTTTCCGCTGCTCTCGCCGTTGCAGCAGGGCGTGCAGCCGCATGAGCCGCGGCCTGTTGTAGCGTTGAATGAGGATGAAGGGCAGATTGGCCAGCAGAAACCAGATCAGCCAGAGGACCACGCCGCCCCAGCCGGGCCAGAGCCACAGGGCGCCGAGGCCCAGTAGGATGGAGGCGGTGTGTACCGCCTCGGCCACGCAGGTTTCCTGTACCAGCAGCTCCACCTGGGACGCGGTGACGGCGGCGGGGTCCACCTCTTTTTTCACCATATCCGGCAGGAAGCGGCTCATGTCCGGTACCAGCTTCTTCCAGCGCTCGATGCCGATGCGCGTATAGAGCTTGCCCTGTTTCTCCCATTTGTAACACCGGTAGGGGAACCGGCCGCCGTCAAACCAGCGGCGGGGCAGGGCCTGTCCCAGCGGGTGAGCCAGGACGGCCAGCACCAGCAGGTAGGCCACGGCGATCCAGAAGCCTCTCATGCGTCCCTCCCCGTGCCGCAGGCACGCTCCAGCATGCGGCGCAGCGTGCCCTCCAGCAGGACGCCGGTGCGCTCGCCCAGCTGCTCGGCATCGTCCTTCATGCCGAAGCGCAGCCAGCGGGAGATCATGCCCAGCAGGGAACTGGTGAAAAACAGCGTCACCGCCCGCAGGTCCGCCTCCGACACCGAAAGGCCGGCGGCGGTGCGGCGTACCAGCGATTCGGTGCAGGCATAGGTCACGTCGTAGATGTGGTCCTCCAGCAGGTCCCGCTGGCTGGAGTGGAACAGGTGGTACACCGTGCGGCGGTGGGTGCGGAAGAAGGACGTCACCTCACGGGTGATCTCTATCCAGTTCAGGTCCTTCTGATTGTTGGTGATGAGCTGCTGGGCGCGGACCTCCATGAGCTCCCGTATCAGGGCGTAGACATCGCAGTAGTAATAGTAGAACGTGTTGCGGTTGATGCCGCAGTGGTCAGCGATGTCCACCACGGAGATCTTGTCCAGCGGACGCTGTTCCAACAGCTCCAGAAAACCGTCCATAATGCGTTTTTTGGTGGCCTGTGCCATGGCAGCCTCCTTGTATCGTTTTCTAAGACAATACCTGTTTCCGGCAGATTTTGCAATCCGTCTGCTTTGGACAATTTTCGCCGTCTGTCTGAATTTCAGGCAGGAGGGAGGGGGTTACAGGTCCAGCTTCAGGTCGCCGTCCTTGATCCAGCCCCATTTGCGCAGGGGTATGGCGATGAGCCACGTCAGCACAGCGGGCAGGACGAAGGAGATCAGTACCAGACCCAGCCAGTCCGTGCCGGTGATGGCGGCCTTAGCGCCGGAGGCCACATCGTTGACCCAGCCGGTGTAGACGCCGATCTGCCCCACCAGACCGCAGGTACCCATGCCGCTGGACACCGGCGCACCGTTCATCTCCATGCGGAAGATGCAGGTGGCGATGGGGCCGGTGATGGCGGAGGCCAGCGTGGGCGGGATCCATATCCGGGGGTTGCGGACGATGTTGCCCATTTGCAGCATACTGGTGCCGATGCCCTGCGCCGCCAGACCGCCCCAGCGGTTTTCGCGGAAGCTCATAACGGCAAAGCCGACCATCTGGGCGCAGCAGCCCGCCACGGCAGCGCCGCCGGCCAGTCCCGTCAGTCCCAATGCCGCGCAGATGGCGGCGGACGAGATGGGCAGCGTCAGCGCCACGCCGATGACCACCGAAACGATGATGCCCATGAAGAAGGGCTGCAGCTCCGTGGCCCACATGATGGCCTGTCCCACGGCGGAGGCCGCCGTGCCTACGGGGGCGGCGATCAGCGCCGCAAGGCCGATACCGGCCAGCACGGTGACGATGGGCGTCACCAGAATGTCGATCTTGGTCTCCTTGCTGACGGCCTTGCCTATCTCCGCAGCGAACAGCGCCACGAACAGCACGGCCAGCGGGCCGCCTGCGCCGCCCATATAGTTGGCGGCAAAGCCCACGGGGATCAGGGAGAACAGCACCAGCGGCGGCGCGTTCAGCGCCCGGGCAATGGCCACGGCCATGCCGGGGCCTACCATAGCCGAGCACAGGCCGCCGATGGTATAGCTCACCGCGCCATCACCCTTGCCAATGGTGACGATGACGGCGTTGAGGAAGCCGATGTGGAACTGCTGGCCGATGGTGTTGAGGATGGTGCCTACCAGCAGCGTGCAGAAAAGGCCCTGTGCCATGGCGCCCATGGCGTCGATGAAGTAACGCTTCGCGGAGAATATGATGTCTTTGCGGCGCAGGAATGCCTTGATTTTTTCCATTTGGTTCCACCTCATACATATCAATGGCCCGACGGAGCGGACTGTTATTTTCTATTATATAGGGGGGCATCGGTGTTTGTCAATGCGCCTCTCAGCCAGCGGAACACCGGCGCGGCATCGACGGCATCGGGACGGCGGAGGCCGAAGCTCTGGCGCTCCGGATGCCACTGGACGCCCAGGACCGGACGCTGTGGGGCGTACAGACCCTCGGCGATGCCGTCGGCGCTCCACTGGCACAGGCGGAGCCCGTCGCCCAGGCGGGCCACAGCCTGGTGGTGATTGCTGTTGACGGTGGGGCAGGAGCCCAACAGCGACGCCAGGGGGCCTTCGGCGCAGGTGGGGTGGAGCATATCGCCGGAGGGCTGCTGATGACCGGCGATGCGGTCATGCAGCGTGCCGCCGCGGAACACGTTAAGGGCCTGCATGCCGCGGCAGATGCCTAAGATGGGGCGATGGGCGTCCCAGAACACATGGAGGAGGAAGGACTCCTCCGGCGGCAGGGAGCCATGGATGTCCCCGCCGCCGGGGAGCAGCAGGGCCTCGCAGCCCAGGGCGGCCGTGAGGCTGCGGCTTACCACAGGGCGCAGACCCGCAGCGGTCAGAGCGGCGCGGTAGTTGGCGTAGTCCTCCGGCGCACCGCAGAGGAATACGGCAGGGGCAGGATTTTCCATGGATGACACCTCCTGTTCCAGAAAATGAGGGGGTGGGGGAAAATATGCCGGAAAGGGTGTTGCGCCGCGGCGGAAAGTGTGGTATGATAGCTCAGTTCTGTGCGGCGGTATCGAAGTGGTCATAACGGAGCTGACTCGAAATTTCGGCAGAAGCTGGGAATTTCGTCCCCCCGCTTCTCCTTGATGTTCCTCAACACAGAAAATCTCAAAATCGAATATTTTTTGCTTTCTCTCCTGTTTTCTCTCCAACGAATTTTTGAGCAAATTTCTGGAAAGAAAACCGGACGAAAATAGACACGGAGAGTTGTCCGAGTGGTCGAAGGTGCAGCACTCGAAATGCTGTAGACCGAAAGGTCTCTAGGGTTCGAATCCCTAACTCTCCGCCACAAAAAGCCTGTAAACAAGCCCGTTTACAGGCTTTTTAATTTTTGCCTAAAGGGCAAAGCCCGCACGATTTTCGGTTTTCAGGGTAGAAAATCAGCTGTTCTCCCCGGCACTGATCGAACTCCAGCGGCTGCTGAAGTCGCCGCCCTCCGGTAGCGCAAGCCCTGTCTCTGCCGTAATCAATCAGGTTACGGTCACTCAGCTCCTGAAGGTAGCGATGCGTAGTGGATCTGGCAACGCCGACGCCTGTTGTCAGTCCATGCCAGTCCAGATTCTGGGCATTCTTCGTCTGGCCTGCCCTGGGATGATTCATATGAAAGAAAGGGCGATACCGGTAGGTACCGCCTTCGCTTTATGCTGAAATTTTTGCGTACCGCTCTGACTCTATGATCTCCATCATGACAGAGTAAGGGGAAAGGTCTCCGCTTGCCACCATGGAAAACAGACGCGGCGTACATCCGGAAACCAGGGCAACGCCTTGCTCGTTCTTTGTCACGGGCTGATTGCTGTTTCGGCTCGCAACATTCCAGAAGACAATCTGAGGTAATCTGTACCCATGCTCCGCAAATCTGCGCTTTGCACTGGCAAAATTAGACACAGATGCATTTCGAACGCAGGCGTTGAACTCCATATCCGAAATCAGATACAAAGTCTCGGGCAGCTCTTCTTGCGGGACATTGTTGCGCACTGCCGCATCCAAGATCAGATCAAAGACCGCTTCCACATTTGTATCGGCAACCTCGTTAAAGGTGCACAGATACTCCAGCCTCTCGGCAAAGGTCTTACCCTTGATCTCAATAAGCTGCGGCCGGGAAGAAAACTCGATAAAATGGTTATGGAAGATACCGGTATTACGCTCTCCGAAATACAGTCCCAAGGACAGCGCAACAGCCGCCGGCAGCGCGTTGTCATAGCAGTACATGGACCCGGAGGTATCCACTACTGCCAGCGCATTTCTGTTGTCACAGAAGTCGGGAAGTGACGCCCAGGACGCATTGAGTGCAGCCTTCTCTCCGACGGTCAAGTCAGCATGAAAGCCCCACCGGTTTGCATTCAGCGCAGATCTGACGATCTCATAAGGAGCAAGGTTATCTGCATGCAGCTGCTTTTCACCGCTGCTTACAGCCTCCAGGAACGCGTGATAGCGCTCACCATCATTACGCAGGAATGCTTTCCGGTATTTGAACATGGCCTTGGATGGCTGCTTCGCATAGTCGAAAGAGTAGTCCTTCTCGCGGAGATGATTCTCTATGATGCGGATTTTCTTTCTCAGCTCTACAAGGGTCTTGCGATACTCCGCATCGGACATTCCAAGATAGCGGGCGATGCGCTTTGCTTTGCGGACCGTCTCTGCGTTGGACGCATTTACAGACGGAAGCCATTTCGCCAGCAGGGACACCTCTGCGTCAGACGCAAGGTCGGCCTCCAGCTGCTTGCGAATGGTACGCAAAGCATCCTTTTCGCAGGCCGTGCCGATGAGAGATACCAGATCGTCGTAGCGTCCGAACTCAGGGATAAGCTCAATGTTCTTGCGCAAGGACTCCGCTCTGTTCTCAGCCAGCCAATTGATGATCACGCGGAACACCCGGCGCTCACCAAGGCCACCGCGAACATCGCGTCCGAAGAACAGGATCTTCATGGCAATATCCGCGTCCTCCGCATATGCGCGGACAAAGCGTCTGATGATTTCCTGATCGTCGGCTGCACGGAGCGCGCCGATCGCTGCGAACAGATCCAGACAGTCAGACATTGTGCTTGCGTTGGTAACTGCGCCGTTTTCTGTGTAGGCAATATTCGCCTCACTCTTCAAATGATTCAACATTTCAATTCCTCCAATCAGACGGCGCAGAAGAATTTTATCACTCAGACGCCTTAAAATTGTAAATAGGTTTTAGTATTTCGATCACATCGACAGACTCTCGGATGACATCGATAATGTCCTTCAGCGACTTGTATGCCATGGGTGCTTCATCGATGGTGGCCGCATTGACCGATGTCGTGTAGATACCTTCCATCGTCTTCTTATACGCCTCTATATCCAGCGTTTCTCTTGCCTTTGTACGAGACATAAGGCGTCCGGCGCCATGCGGGGCAGAATAATTCCATTCTGGATTTCCTTTTCCGCGAGCCAACACGCTGCCGTCCCGCATATTGATCGGAATCAGGACAAGTTCTCCGTCGTGGGTCGCAATAGAACCCTTGCGAAGGATCATTTCCTTCGTATCAATATAATTGTGGATGGTGTGGAAAGAAGAAATCGCGGTCATCCCGGTCTTTTCTAAAATGATCTCCGCCATTCTTTCACGGCTGCGCCGTGCAAATTGTTGGCAGATCTCTACATCGTGGAGGTAGTCCTCTAAGTAGGTGCCGTACAGATAGCAAAGGTCTGCAGGGATCGTCGGCTCTTTTGCTGCCCATTCCTTCTCCATAGCCTTCAATGCGGTCTGAATCTCAGCTCTGCGGCCCTGCTCCTTATATGTACGGATCAGCTCATCCCGACGCTCGAAGTAATCCGCCTTACCGGCATTCAGGTCGATGGCTAAAGACTGATAGAGCTCCGCAACCTGCTTGCCAAGGTTACGGCTGCCAGAATGGATCACCAAATACTTTGTGCCGTCTGAAGCTGCATCAATCTCAATAAAATGGTTCCCTCCGCCCAGCGTCCCCAGGCTTCTCTCCAAGCGCTTTGCCTGCTTCAGGTTTCTATAACAGCGAAGTCCGGTCAGGTCAAAACGCTCCATGCGCCCTTCCCAAACATCTCTTCCGCTGGGAATATCATGAGCGGCAGCATCGACCTTTTCAAAATCAACATCCACCTTACCCAACTCAGCAGTATACATGCCGCAGCCAATATCGACGCCGACGATATTAGGAACCACTTTATCGGTGATCGTCATTGTGGTGCCGATCGTGCAGCCCTTTCCGGCATGTACATCAGGCATGATCCGTATTTGAGATCCTGCTGTGAAATCATGGTCACACATTCTGCGGATCTGTTCGATCGCTTCGCCCTCTACAACCGTTGCATAACAGATCGCCGTATTTACCTTTCCTTTGATTTCGATCATCGTGCCGCTCCTTTCATTTTAATTAACAAGGCATCACCGGGAATTGAACCCGTAAAACCGAAGTCGGTGTCCTGCCTTCGACAGGTTCCGACTGTCAGATCGTACCACTTCATTGCTGTAGATGCCTTTATACAAGACGCGCTCTTTTTTAATACATGCGAGGGATTTCACCTCACCAATGTTTGCCCGGCAGCAATCTCCGGTTATCCAGTTAATGTTTCGGTAACATAAGATATGTAATCGCTGTTCGCGTCTTTCACAAAAACAAGGCACCATTTGAAGCGGGATTCGGACCCGCGAACGATGATTATGAGTCATCTGCTATCACCACTTAGCTATTCGTCATTGCTGTTGGTGCCTTTTCAAGATGCATTCTTTCGGCAAACCATCGCTCCAGCTCAAAGAGAGGTGCGTTATCATCGTCTTTTGGTTGCTGTATGCATCTTTCTTCACAAGGTGCGCTTGGTACGGGGTATGAGCCCGGAGGATCAAAAGTATAATTCTTTTTCCTAAGACATTGCTGTTCGCACCTTACGATCATATTATACGAATTGCGAGCTGCCTTTTCACGGAAAAAAAGCTGCGAACTCACTTGAGTTCACAGCTTTTTTGAGAAATCAGTCGTTCTTTTATTAAATTCACGAAGCTTTCCGGCTCCAGAACCTTGACATACGGGCCGAAAGACAGCACACGGATCACGATCTCGGTCTCATCGTTTTTGTAATACTTCAGCCGCAGGATATACCTGCCATCGTCCGTTCGCTCTGCTTGTTTTTCAAAGTGGGCAAAGTGCAGCATGGCTCTCTCCAGCGCATTGCGCTCATCGGTGATCAGCAAGGTCAGATCCTTCCGACGCTCTGCTTTAGGCTTCTCATTCCACGGGCCATTCCCATTATAAAAGTCGCAGCTTACAACTCTCCCGAGATTGAATTGCTTGAACTTACACCCGGTCGCTACGATTCGGATCTTGTCGTCCTTCACCGAATACTCAAATCCTTTGGGATAAAAGCGTACCCGCACCTCTTTGCCATGACGGTTCACCATAGTCATTTGAACAGGCCGATCACTCCGTATAGCGGAAAGCATCAGCCTGAAATGCTCTATGTAGGCCTCGTCTTCAAAAGGATCTCCGTCACTGTATTGGTCGTAGATTTTATAGTCATCCCTTGTGAAGAGCGGTTCCACATCGTTAAGCTCGGGAAACGCAACATCGAACAGCTTAACACGGGGATCTTCTGCTATTGCCTTCAGCCACCGCTTTTCCAGATTGGTCAGGGGCACGGTGGGCTTGTGCAGCAGGGCAGGGGAAAGATCCTCATGAAGCAGCGGCCATTTCCCGGATTTCAGCGCAGGAAGTATGGTCAGGACGCTCTCGGAAAACGCTTCTTCCATAACGCAGCGCTGCAGATCCTTTTCGGTTGCTTCGGGGTTAAACGCGGCTTCCATGATTTTTGCGACCGTATTGTAATAGGCGGAGTATAACTCACTGAAAATCATTGTGCGGCACCTCCGTCAAGCCCATACATACGGCACATTTCCTGAATATCTGCCTTGAATTTGTTTTCAGCCGTTCGATTTGAGAAGCTGATTCTCGTAATACGGCAGATAAATGTGCGTATCCACGGCAGCATTTCTGTTGTGTCAAATACCTCTGCGACATATCGGTAGTGGTTGTCGTCGATTTTCTCTACACGTCCACAGCGTTTTTCTCTCTCCAGCCGGCGGACAATAAACTGCTCATCGTCTTCAATCTTTATTTCAAACTCCACATGCTCGGTATGCTTGACATTCCATCTGCAGTTCACGCCCCACATATGTGCTTCAGCTTTGCTGAGTGCGGCGCGCAGCGCATCAAACTTTTCGCAGATCTCATCTTCGATCCTGAT
Source organism: Vescimonas sp. (assembly GCF_057856985.1). Taxonomy (NCBI): domain Bacteria; kingdom Bacillati; phylum Bacillota; class Clostridia; order Eubacteriales; family Oscillospiraceae; genus Vescimonas; species Vescimonas sp. The sequence goes on along the minus strand of NZ_DBLZXX010000026.1, from coordinate 9,330 downwards.
GTTGGACATATAGTCCAAGCGATAGGAATTCAAGCGATTGGCTTTTTCGTGAAAGGCCAAAAGGTTTTGCCGGCCGTTTTGGGCGCTTATGTAGAGCTTGAGCGGAACTAACCGAACCGTTCTGACTTCGTTTGAATGTTTGCCCAAATTGTCAACGGTGATGTAGCGATGGCCGTGAATAGCCTCAAACAGTGTGGCCATTACATCACTATCCATTGCCTGCGTTATGTAGTGATGCTTAAAGGAAAACAGCTCAGGGTGCTTCGGCTGCCTGTCCTGCAGGAATGAGCCGATAACGCCGCACGGGGCCACCTCGATGAAGAAGTCGATCACATCATGCAAGGCAGTGATGTCCGTATCCGGAGCTCTGCTATACAGGACCTTCCGCCCATCCTTCTCCATCCGAATGATACCCTCTTCGGCATACTCCTTGAGTTTCTTTCTCAAAGTAGACTCATCAAAGGCCATACGGGATGACAGCCGCTGATCGATCTCCTCAATCAGCTCTGTAAGCGTCATTTTTGTTTCAGGATCATAGAGAACATCAAAAATCGCAAAATGCAGTGTGATATCTCCATCCGTAAAGCTTTTGGCCTTCCACGCCTTATAGAATGGGTTTTTCCGGGTCACGCGGCTATCTACCGACAGGAAAACATTCTTTCCCTCCGGTGTCTGCGTGAACCGCATGTAGTCTCCCAACCAGCTCTCCAGCCTGCGGCGCTCATCATCATAGGAGCGTGCGCTCTTGGCATCATATTCTGTTCTGCTCTTAAAGCCATACACATAAAACTCACGCATATAAGCTCTGACTTTTTCAAAGTTCTTTATGAGCTCACTATAAGCCATGCAGACACACTCCTTTCATGATAATGGATTCTATATCGTTTTTGCTTACAGTTCACGGAAAAAAGATTGCGAAATCTGGGGATCGATTTTCCGGCCGGAATACAAAAATACGACGAGCTTTCGCGTTTAAGCAACACTTTTTGCGGCGAATTGGTGTTGACGCACACCGGTGAAAATCTTCTGAAAAGCAACTGCGTCAGCCTGATGAAAGTGCAGCAGTCAGGAAACGGAAAGCTGTGCTTTCGTTATGCGGCTGTTGCGCTCAATGTACCTTCTCTATAATCGCCAGCACCATTTCTCTGCCGCGCAAATAGAAGTGTGCCGACTTTACGATCAAGATCAGCTTTCCGCAGGGAATGCCGGTCTTCTCCGCGATTTCCTTTTGAATGAGGTGGAGCATCACAAGGTTGACATACGCCTTGCAGCCAAAGTCCAACGCACGGCCATAGGCGGTCATATCCAGCTTTCCGCCGGTTTTCTGAAAATCCAGAAGGCTGACACAGGGGATATAGCCCTCGTCCGTCAGCGGCTCATGGTGATGGCCGCAGAGCGTGCGGCAGGATCGCTTTTCGATGATCGCGTCGGGCAGCGCGGCATCCTGCACCTCTGCGGTCAGATACAGCAGCTCCCTGACCTCTGCGCGTTCGCCTGCATTGTCGGTATAAACGGCTTCTGCCCCTTGGCTTCCAGCTCGTTCAGCACCCTGAGCCACAGGGCGCCGAGGCTGTGAAATACGCCTAAATCCTGCGTTTATAAATCCCCCTCCTTGCGATTTACCGAAGCCCCGGTGTCAAAGCCGTTGGGAAAACGCTGACGCAGCTTGTCCAGATTCCCCTGAAAAACAGCTTCCAGCGGAACATCCAATGCCGTGGCAGCCTCGGCAAGATACCACGCCACATCTCCAAGCTCCCTGACCAAATGCTCCCTGTCCAGCTCATGTCCCTGCATCAGCCACTTTTTCACAATGTCAATGGCTTCGCCGGATTCCCCGCACAAGCCCATGACGCTGTTGATGAGAACATCCTTTTTATCAAGCGCCGGATTCAGCGTTGCCATAGCCGCTTTCTGATATTCGTTGACTTGCATCTGTTTCCTCCGTTATTTTGCCTGCGCAAATTGATACGCCTGCTCGATCCAATCAAACAGCTCCTCGTCCAAATCGGACGGACTGCTGATGACAAAATGCGTTGTCCACCGACCCGGATACGGCTCGGTTTTTGCCGCCACCCGGTCGGATTCCAACGGCGCGGACAGCCCCGGCGTCAGCACAAAATAATCTTCCGGCAGCTCCGCTTTCTTTTTTACCTTCAAGAAGGATACACAGGCATAAAGGCGCCGATTGTAGTACGAGATCTGGGATTTTTGCACCTTGTGTCCATTCTGTTCCCCTCCGCAAATACCGATTTTTTGTTCTGTTTCTCTTACGGACAAACTGGAATTTGTCCCTATCAGATTCTTTTGGAATAAAGGACTTCTTCTGTGTCAAACGCAGGCTTTGAAGTATCCGTCAACGCAAACCCGTTGGCTTCGTAAAAAGCTCTGGCGCGATAGTTTTCCCTAAATACCCACAAAAACACTTCGGAATATCCGTTTTCCTTGATATCTTTCAGAACTCGATTCATCATTTGACAACCGTACCCTTTATGCCAGTTTTCGGGCAGACTATGGATGCAGATTAACTCCGCTTTCCCGGTCAACTCCGCATCACGAGCTGTGTCCCAATAAGCGATGCAATGGGGCGTTCCATCCACCGAGAGAAGATATCCGTTTCCTTTGTTCTCATCCAAAAGCCTCTGATACATAGCGGTCGCTCGGTCGATGTCCGTACACTTTTCCAGAGTCTCGGCATCAAGGATTCCGGCAAAAGCTGCCTTCCAGCTTTCAGTTTGAATATATGCCAAGGTGTTTGCATCACCTTGCTGAACTTTCCGAATAACTGCTTCCATTTTAGCAACCTCCATAAATTCCGATTTTGTCAGCATCATTATATCACATACCCGGCACATTTTCCAGCTTGCGAACACAGCGGCAATGCAGGTATTCCACATTGCCGCTGTGATTTTTTAGCGTTCTCTGTCTGCGGATGATTTCTGCGGCGCTGCCTCGCCTCGCTCACCGTCCACGATCTCATTTTTCCTTCTTATCCGGGTTTGGCAGGGTGTTCAGCTCGTTCAGACGGGCCGTTTTCGCCGCAAGCTCTTCCTCCTGGGGGAATGGCTTCTGTACCTCAGCCTTTGCGCTTTCAAGCGGAACCCGCGTGTTCTCCGGCTGCTCGATACACGACTGTTTTTTTTCTCCCAAGATATCGGCGTACATGGTTTTCGGCAAGAGCTCAGGTGTTCCGGCCACTCTTACGTGTGCTTCAGGGGGACAGGGGAGAGGGGACAAAAAACGTTTCACCCCTTTCTTTTTCCGGAACGATATGCTATGATGATAAATCGAATAACAAGGAAAGGGCGTGTACGACATGCACGACGAGCTGCTCCGCCGGCTCAATGAGACAAAGACCATGTCCATCGTGGGCATGTGCAAGAACGCGGGCAAGACCACCATGCTCAACTGGATGCTGTCCGGCGGCCACCTGCACGGCACACTGGGCCTGACCTCCATCGGCCGCGACGGCGAGTCCACCGACATCGTCACCGGCACGGAAAAGCCCGGCATCTTCGTGAAGGAGGGCACGCTGATCGCCACAGCCAAGGACATGCTGCGGCTGGGTGACGTGACCAAGGAGATCCTGATGACCACCGGCATCCCCACTCCGCTGGGGGAGGTGGTGATCCTGCGGGCCCGCAGTGCCGGACATGTGCAGCTGGCGGGGCCGTCCATCACCACCCAGCTTAAGTCTGTATCTCAGGCATTTTTTGAGCTGGGAGCCGACCGCTCCATCATCGACGGCGCTTTGGGCCGCAAGAGTCTGGGCGCACGGTCCGTGGCGGAGGGCGTCATCCTCTGCACCGGCGCCAGCTACCACATGAGCATGGAAAAGGTCATCGCCGACACCGTTCACATCTACCGGCTGATGAACCTGCCTAAGGCAGCGGAACTGCCGCCGGAGGCGTCCGACGGGCTGGAGGCCTGTGTTAAGGAGCACGGCGCGGCGCTGATCACCGGCGCGCTGACGGACACCATGGTGCTGCCTCTGCTGCGCTCCGGCGTGCTGCGGAACTGCCGCCTGGTGGTGAAGGACCCCAGCAAGGTGCTGCTCACCGCCGACACGCTGGATAAGCTGGCGTCCCGTCAGGTGATGCTGGAGACGGAGGAGGCTGCCCGCACCCTGTGTATCACGGTGAACCCCGTGTCGGCCTACGGCTGGAAGTTCGACAAGGACGATTTTCTGCACCGCATGCGGGAGGCGGTAGACGTTCCTGTCATCAATGTAAAGGAGGAATTGGCATGATCGAGATCCGATTTGAGGAACGCGTAAAAATCGGCCTGCAATACGTTCTGGAGTCCCTGCACGGCTGCTCCCCCTTCGGGCAGGAGAAGATCCGCCGCCTGCGGTTCTATATGCCGGAGGAGCGGGCTGAGCTGGAGACGGAGTTATATAATGTAGAGCGGGCCGCGGCGGCGGCGGACCGGCTGAAGGACCAGTACACCAAACTGATGACCGGTCTGTGCCAGATGAAGGACATCCGCACATCCCTGCGCCGCTGCGCGGAGGGAGAGACACCGGACCACGTGGAGCTGTTCGAGATCAAGGGCTACCTCCAGCGTCTGGACGGCCTGCGGCCGCTGTTGGCGGAGATCGACGCCGTTACTCATTTTGAGGGCATCGCCCTCCACGACCCCAAGCCTGCGCTGGCCATCCTGGACCCCGATGGCACCGGCAGCCGCGGCTTCTACATCCCCGACAACGCTACCGCCAGGCTCAAGGAGGTACGGCAGGCCAAGAAGGACGTGGAGGAGTGCCTGTTCCACGCCAGTACCGACGCGGAGAAGGACGACCTGCGCCTGAAGCGCACCCGTCTGTGCGCCGAGGAGGACGCCGAGGAAATGCACGTCCGCAGGGCCATGGGCGCGGCGCTGGCCCCCATGGTGGACGACCTGCTGGCGGACGCGGAGACCTCCGGCCGGCTGGACTTCATCATCCAGAAGGCTCTGTTCGCCGTGCGCTACGGCGGCATCCGCCCCGAGCTGACGGAGACGGAGCTGGAGCTCACCGACATGATCAATCCCGAGATCTGCGACCTGCTGTCGGAGCAGGGCCGCAGCTTCGTGCCCGTCTCCATCCGTCTGGAGCAGGGGGCTACCGTCATCACCGGCGCCAACATGGGCGGCAAGTCCGTGGCCATGAAGACCGTGGCCCTCAACGCCCTGCTGCTTCAGGCGGGCTTCCTGGTCTGCGCAAAGAAGGCCCGCATGCCGCTGTTTCACAGCGTGAAAATGCTCTTTGACGATCTCCAGTCCATCCAGTCGGGACTCAGCGGCTTCGGCTCCGAGATCGTCCAGTTCCAGAAGGCGCTGACAGAGGTGGAGAAGGGCTACTCCCTGTTCCTGCTGGACGAGTTCGCCCGAGGCACCAACCCCGACGAGGGCGCCGTCATCGTGCAGGCCGTCACCCGTTATCTCAACGGCGTCAACGCCATTTCTCTGCTGACCACCCACTACGACAAGGTGGCGGAGTACGCCCGGCTGCACTACCAGATCATCGGCCTGCGCGATGTGGATACCGAGAAGATCCGCCGCGAGCTGTCCGTCACCGACGAGGACGGCGTGGCCGTCATTGCCCGCCACATGAACTACGGTCTCTACCGCGTGGAGGGTCGGTCCGACTGCCCGCGGGACGCCCTGAATATCTGCAGAATGCTGTCTTTGAAGCCGGAAATCCTGAAAATGGTGGAGGAATCCTACTGATTTTCACTGCGCGAAAAATTCAAGAGTTAAAACAGAGAAATTTTTGCACCGTGCAAAAATATTATTGTCAAATCTGTCACGAACTGTCTTGACAAATGCCCCAAAAGCGCTATAATTTAAGAGTAAAATTTCATAGATATCAGTCAATAGAGGCGCGGGAAACGGGGTACTGCAGCGTGTGGGGACAGGCACCTGTGTAGCGTTGCAGGAAGGAGTTTTCCGCCGAAAGTGACAGGACCGCCTGCGTTCTGTCGCTTGGCAGCGCGGTGTAAGCGGCGCTGCTGTCATGTACGTCCATACATGGAGCGCTATTGGTCAATGACCTTGACCGATAGCGCTTTTTTTCATACCCAAAAAGAAGCGGTAACGGCCGGATCTGGTGTTTGCGAAATTGCACGTCCAAAATTCTGAAGGAGGAAAAACTTATGGAAAAGATGACTTCTATGCTTCGCCTGCGTATGAGCGCCAAGGATGCTCATTACGGCGGAAATCTGGTGGATGGCGCCCACATGGTCCACCTGTTCGGCGATGTCGCCACGGAGCTGCTGATCAAGTGCGATGGCGACGAGGGCCTGTTCTGTGCCTACGACAACGTGGAGTTCCTGGCTCCCGTGTACGCCGGTGACTACATCGAAGCCTACGGCGAGATCGAGAAGATCGGCAACACCTCCCGCACCATGAAGTTTGAGGCCCGTAAGGTCATCGTCTCCCGCCCCGACATCAGCGCTTCCGCTGCTGACGTTCTGGCTGAGCCCGTGGTGGTCTGCCGTGCCCACGGCACCTGCGTCACCCCCAAGGACTGCCAGCGCAACAAGATCGAGAAGTAAGGGAGCGGAACGATGGAGAAGCTCATTATTACCGCCGCCATCTGCGGCGCCGAGGTCACCAAGGCCCAGAACGAGGCTGTGCCCTACACTGTGGAGGAGATGGTCCGCGAGGCCAAGTCCGCCTACGAGGCCGGCGCTGCCATCCTGCACATCCACGTCCGCGAGGACGACGGTACCCCCACCCAGAACCGCGATCGCTTCAAGGTCGTCATGGACGCTATCCGCAAGGAGCTGCCTGACGTCATCATGATCCCCTCCACCGGCGGCGCCACCGGCATGAGCCCCGAGGAGCGTCTGCAGCCCACTGAGCTGTTCCCCGAGATGGCCACTCTGGACTGCGGCACCTGCAACTTCGGTGATGAGATCTTCGACAATACCATGCCCACCATGCGCGCCTTCGGCAAGCGCATGATCGAGAACGGCATCAAGCCCGAGTACGAGTGCTTCGAGCTGGGCCACATTGACACCGTTCTGGGTATGGCCAAGAAGGGCGAGGTCCCCGGCCACCCCATGCAGTTCAACTTCGTGCTGGGCGTGCACGGCTGCACCCCTGCCACCGTGGAGAATCTGGCGTTCTTCGCCAGCAAGATCCCCGCTGACGCCACCTGGACCGTGTCCGGCGTGGGCCGTGCTGCGTGGACCATGGCCGCTGCGGCCATCGCCATGGGCGGCAACGTCCGTGTCGGCTTTGAGGACAACATCTATCTGGGCAAGGGCCAGAAGGCCGCGTCCAACGGCGAGCTGGTGGCCAAGGTCGTCCGCATCGCCAAGGAGCTGGGCCGCGAGATCGCTACCCCCGCCGAGGCCCGCGAGATCCTGAGCCTCAAGCCCCTGCAGTAAGTTAAAAATTCAAAACTCATACATATCATAACTTAGGAGGATATTACCATGGCTGAACTGAAAGGCAACAAGTACGGTACCCACCGCGTTATCGAGCCCAAGGGCGTGCTGACCCAGGCCGCTTGGAAGATCGACAATGACATGAGCAAGGTCTACTCCAACGAGATCGTCTGCGACGTGACCTCCCTGAACATCGACTCCGCTTCCTTCACCCAGATCTCCGAGGCCTGCGGCGGCGACGAGAAGAAGATCGGCGAGATGATCATGGGCATCGTGGCCGAGCGCGGCAAGCAGCAGAACCCCGTTACCGGTTCCGGCGGTATGTTCAAGGGCGTCGTCGCTCACGTCGGCGAGGACCTGAAGAAGAAGCCCGGCTTCGACCTGAAGGAAGGCGACAAGATCGTCTCTCTGGTGTCCCTGTCCATGACCCCGCTGAAGATCGAGAAGATCCTGGCCATCCACAAGGATATCGACCGCGTGGACATCGTCGGCAAGGCTATCCTGTTCGAGTCCGCTCTGTACTGCAAGATGCCCGATGATATGTCCGAGCCTCTGGCTCTGGCCGCTCTGGACGTGGCCGGCGCTCCCGCGCAGGCCCGCAAGCTGCCCCACGAGGGCGACAGCGTCCTGATCCTGGGCGCCAACGGCAAGTCCGGCGTGCTGTGCGGCTGGGAGGCCATGAAGAAGGTCGGCCCCAAGGGCAAGGTCGTGGGCGTTGTCCGCAACCCCAAGCAGGTTCCCGGTCTGCTGGAGCTGGGCGTTTATACCGACGTGATCGTGGCCGACTGCACCAAGCCCGTTGAGGTCATGGAGGCTGCTCTGGCCGTCAACGATGGTAAGGAGTACGATCTGTCCATCTGCTGCGTGAACATTGAGTCCTGCGAGATGTCCGCCATTCTGCCCGTCCGCGATGACGGCATGGTGTACTTCTTCTCCATGGCTACCTCCTTCACCAAGGCTGCTCTGGGCGCTGAGGGTATCGGCAAGGACGTGACCATGATCATCGGCAATGGCTACACCAAGAACCACGCTCAGATCACTCTGGACGTGCTGCGTGAGAACCCCAAGCTGCGCAAGCTGTTCGACGAGAAGTACTGCTAAACGACTTCCTTCAAAAGCTGGGGGGCCCAAGAGGCCTCCCAGCCTTTGACCTACCCCCCCTCAACAACATGATTTTGTGAAGGAGAAACACTATGAAGACTCGCAACGGTTTGTTCGCCGATGTTCCCGAGAATCTGTGGAACGACTGGCATTGGCAGGTCGCCAACCGCGCTGAGACGGTTGAGGACCTGAAGAAGTATATGACCCTGACCCCCGATGAGGAGGAGGGTGTCCGCAAGACGCTGGGCAAGCTGCGCATGGCTGTTACCCCCTACTATCTGTCCCTGATCGATCTGAACGATCCGTTCGATCCCATCCGCAAGATGGCGATCCCCCGCGCGGAGGAACTGGAGTATGCCGATTACGAGGATGCCGATCCCCTGCACGAGGATACCGACTCCCCCACCCCCGGCCTGACTCACCGCTATCCCGACCGCGTGCTGCTGCTGATCACCGACCAGTGTTCCATGTACTGCCGTCACTGCACCCGTCGCCGCTTCGCCGGTCAGAACGACTGCGAAGTGCCCATGCAGCAGATCGACAAGTGCATCGACTACGTGGCCGCTCATCCCGAGGTCCGCGACGTCCTGCTGTCCGGCGGTGACTCCCTGATGGTCTCCGATGAGGTCCTGGAGTACATCATCAAGCGCGTGCGCGCCATCCCCCACGTGGAGATCGTCCGCTTGGGCTCCCGCACCCCCGTTGTGTGCCCCCAGCGTATCACTCCCGAGCTGTGCGCCATGCTGAAGAAGTATCATCCCGTGTGGCTGAACACCCACTTCAACACCCCCAAGGAGTTCACTCCCGAAGCCGCCAAGGCCTGCGCCATGCTGGCTGACGCCGGTATCCCCCTGGGCAA
>NZ_DBLZXX010000025.1:0-24004 GCF_057856985.1 Vescimonas sp. | reverse complement strand
CCAGCGTCTCCCTCAACTGCAGCATAGCTGCAAACTCGTGCTTGCACGGCTCGCTGCAGAAGCAGTCGCAAACCAGATTTCTGATCTCGCCGTTGACATAGTCGCACTCCAGCTCGTAGGGCCGCGCCCCCTCCACAATGGCCCGCACATGGGTATTGTCCAGAGAAATGTACCGCACACGATTGTCCGTGTAGTAATCGTGTCCGCGATCGGCAGTTGCCCTGCTGATTCTCATGGCACCCAGATCACGCAGCAGGAAGCCGCTCTCATCATTGCCGGAAACAAATATCTCATCCTCCGTGGCGGGTGCCTTAAACCAGGTAATGACCTTTTCATACGGAAGAGTGCTGCGGTCGAATGTGACGAAGTGCGACCCAGCGAAGAAGAACTCGCCCCGCACATTTGTGTCGGCCACGCTGATGACCTTTTTGTAGTCAGACAGCTTGATCTTGAAATTGTACGCGACATCTACCACGCGGCCACGCAGGCCCTCCAGCTTACCCTCCACAAAAACGATGTCTCCGCACTTCAGGTCAAAGGCGTCATTGTAGTAAGACAGATCCATATTCCGTGCCGGAAAATGGACGCGAACGACCGATTTTCTCGGCGTGACTGCGGGACAAATGGAGCACCCTTCCTTAGAGGTCTTTCGATACTCTTCTGCGGAACCATTAAAACCAATCTTGAACATGTCGTTTCCTCCCTTTTGGATCTGTATCGTTCTTTACAACACCCATTCTACAGAAGGAGGTGTCCCATAAACCACCCAGTGCGCAAAAAAATACCCTGCCGCAATATAGATTTATGCAGCAGGGTCATTTGTAATATGAAATTAGTCACTGACTCCTCTTGTTGCTATAACTCCTGCCGGAGGCACCCCCATTTCAAAGCCACAGCGCTCTATGGAGTGAACTGCTCTCGATCACGTAAACCGCGCTTTGCTTGAGATATCTCGTACTCGCCCATTCGAATCACCTATGGTATATCCTGGCCGGTCCGTCTCCATCTGCGAGTCCCACCCCTGGCGTTTAGCCAAATCGCTCATGGCAAAACAGAATCTCTCCCACGGTGCCAATGTTGTCAGCAACGGCGACCCGTTGGAGATCTACACCACACGGGACGGCGAGGTCATCTTCAAAAAATACTCCCTCATCGGCGGACTGGAGGATTTCGCCGCGCAGTTCTGCGACACGTTGAGCCGCAGCACTGACTTCACCGCTGCTGTTACCGACCGCGACGCGGTCATCGCCGTGGCAGGCGCCGGAAAGCGGGAGCTGCTGGGCAAGCCCGTCTCCGACCAGCTGGAAAAGCTCATGACCGAGCGCAGCGTCTATCATTTCGGTGGGATGGGCGCCATGCCGCCGGTGTGTCAGGACAACGCCAATTTTACCGCCGCCGTGGCCGCCCCCGTCCTCTGCGAGGGCGATGTGCTGGGTGCGGTGCTGTTCGTCACCGATCAGGGCCGTCTGGCCGGTGACACCGAGTGCAAGCTGGCCCAGACCGTGGCCGCTTTTCTGGGCAAAAACATGGAGAGCTGAAAAAACAGGACCTCTTGGGAGGTCCTGTTTTTTGCGATAAAATGGGGTTTGTCAGCGTCTGCCGCCGCCGAAGCCGCCTTTGCCAAAGCCGCCGCCACGGCTGCCGCCGCTGCGGCTCCCACCGAAGCCGCCGGAGGGCCTGCTGCCGCCGGAGGGACGGCTGCTGGGACGCGGGGCGCTGGGGCGAGGAGCGCCGGGTCTGGGCGCACCGGGCCGGGGGCCGCCGGCGGGGCGGTTATTGGGTCGCGGCGCACCGGGCCGGGGGGCACCGGGTCCGCCAAATGGGCGAGGACCGCCGGAGGGTCTGTATCCGCCGGAGGGACGGGGGCCGCCGCCCATGGGAGGAGGCGGTGGGGGCCGGTGTCCACGGGGCGGACGGGGGCGGCGGGGCCGTCCCCAGAAGATGGGATAATACATAGGCCGTACCACGCCCACCGGCGCGCCGGTGACGTACCGGCGGCGGTAGCGGCGATAGCGCACGGCGTCCAGCAGCATCCACACCACAAAAATGGCGACGATCAGCAGGATAACGCCCAGCACGTCGACACCGCCGGGCTGGGCAGGTTCCGTCCAAACGGTGTCTGCCGACGTACTGCCCAACTGGGCCTGTCCGTAGAACACGTCGGCCTGGCGGTAGAACGCCAGCGCCGCAGCGTCGAAGTCACCGCTGTAATAGGCGGACTCGATGGCCTGCTTCAGCTTGGCCTGCATGGTGTCGTAATTGCTCAGCACCCACAGCACATTGTCGCCGCAGGCCACATAGTAATCGTCGTTCCGCACCATCATCAGCAGCATGTCGTTGGCGCCAAGGTTCCAATCGGCGCCCAGCTGCAGGGCGGCCTCCTCCGGCGTCCAGCCGGTGAGGCTGTCCACCGTGGCCACGGCCACGATGGCATAATACTTGCTGTCCCACGCACTGTTGTACTGCCGGATGGCATCCTTTGTGGTGTCGGTCAGCATGCCCGCATCGTCGCAGATCCACTGGTGATATTCTACCTGCGGCAGCTCCGACGGCTGTTTTTCGATGTAGCCGGCCTTGCGGCTCTGGCCGATAAACACGGCGGCGGCGATGGCCAGCACCAGTGCGGCAAAGGCGATGCCGCGCTTCTCAAAAAATTTCATATGCGCTCCCCTTTCCAAAGGAGATGGTTTCGTTTCTCAGCTCCGCAGCTCCAGCAGCTTCTGCTTCAGCTCGCCTTCGATCCTACCCAGCTCGACCTCCGCCTCCTTGCGCTTGGCGGCGCCCTCCTTCTGGATACGGGCCACCTCGTCCAGAGTGGAGATCAGCTGCTGGTTGGTGTGCTGCAGCGTCTCGATGTCCACGATGGAGCGCTCGGCCTCCTTGGCGGTGGCAATGGTGCCCATCTTCAGGGTGTCGGCGTTCTTCTTCAGCAGCTGGTTGGTCATCTCCGTCACCGCGTTCTGGGCAGCGGTGGCCTGCCGGCTGTGCTCCAGACCCAGTGCCAGCACCATCTGGCTCTTCCACAGGGGGATGGTGTTCACCAGAGAGGACTGGATCTTCTCGATCATCTGGGTGTCGTTGTTCTGCAGCAGGCGGGTCTGGGGCCCCATCTGGATGGAGACCATGCGGGTCAGCTCCAGATCATGGAGCTTCTTCTCGAACCGGTCGCACAGGCTCACCAGATCGTTGTAGGCCTGGGCGTCCTCGGCAAGGCCGGTCTGCTCCGCCTTCTTGCGCAGCTCCTCCACCTCGGTGGCGCGGACCTCCGCCAGACGCTTCTTACCGGCCAGGATGTACATGGTCAGCTCCTTGTAGTACTTCAGGTTCAGCTCATACATCTGGTCGAACATGGCCACATCCTTCAGTAGCGTGATCTGATGGTTCTCCAGATTCTGGGCGATCTTGTCCACGTTGGCCTCTACCTTGCTGTACTGGGCCTTCATGATCTCCACGCGGTTGCCCGCCTTCTTGAACAGGCCCTTCAGCCCCTTCTTCTCCTCGTCCTCGCCGAAGCCTTTCAGCTCCACCACAAGGCGGCTCAGATCATCGCCGATCTCGCCCATATCCTTGTTGCGCACGTTGTTCAGGGCGTTCTCGGAGAAGGACGCCACGCTCTTCTGGGCGGCGGCGCCGTACTGCAGCACCTGGTTGGTGTCGCGGATGTCGATCTTCTTGGAGAAGGCGTCCACCGCCACGCGCTCCTCCTCGGTGAGGAGGCTCTCGTCCATGGCCACCGGCTCGATCTTCTTTTCCTCCTCCTGAGGGACCTCGGGTGCGTTGGGGGTCAGGGTCAGCTCGGGCACAGCCACTGCGGCGGCGGCATCGGTATCGGGGGTCAGGGTCAGTTCAGGCATCATATTGTCGGTCATGTTCTCAGTTCCTTTCTGTATGATAAAATGTATTTTCTCTCTTGCTTACAGCTCCAGCGTAATACCGCCATCGGCGCCCTGCGGCGGCTGGGTCTGAGGCTCGCTCTGGGCGGTCCTGTGCAGGTCGTCGGCGGCCAGCCCCTCCCGCACCATCATGTTCTCCAGCACGGTGATGTCCGTGGAGATATCCATGGCCTCGTCGCCGAACAGGCTGTCCAGCTGCTTTTCAAAGGCCTGAACGATGCTGGACATCATGCCTTCCACCTTCTCCATGGTGCCGGTGATGTTTTCACCGCTGACGCCCTGGCGGCTCATCTGGTCGTAGGCCGTCAGCAGCTTGATGGTGGTGGGCAGGTAGTAGGACATGAACTTCCGGATCTGGGGCAGCTTGGCGGGGTTGTCCTTCACGTACTGGAAGATGCGGCTGCTGACCTCCTCCAGCCGGTCGATCTGGGTGGAGATGGTCTCGTCCTGAATGCTGTCGTTCAGGGCGCGCATGGCCTGAATAGCCCCGTTGCCATCAGCGATCATCTTATCCAGCTCGGGATTGCCGGTGGTCACCGGTTCCTCGGGGATCTCCACCTCCTCCGTCACGTCCTTGCAGAAGATGCGGGCGATCAGTGCCACCACGGCAGCCGCCGCAGCAGCCAATAGGAAATGTCCCACCTGATACAGGGGGAACAGCAGCGCGTACAACACCCACGTCACCGCCGCGGCGTAGATGGGCGCGGCCGATTTGTGGACGATGGTCTTTGTTTTCAATCCTGTCGCCTCCAGTCCTTGGTCGATCATGGTTGTTTCGTGGTCTCATTATAGACCATCCGGCCCCCACGGTCAAGAAAAAGAGCCGCCGAGCGGCGGCTCTTGCGCACGTTTATGATGGGATGCCCCGCGTCCCGTTGGTGGGGTCGATGAATACCGGCAGCTCCGGCGGCGACGCGGTCCACACCACGAAGGCGGTGGAGACCGCTGCCAGCACCAGCACTCCCGCCGCCTGCCACACCGTTGCGGTCAGCGTCCCCCGCTTCTGGAGTGCCGTGCTGACCCAGAAGGCCAGCAGCACCGCCGCCTGAAAGATCAGCACATCCACCACCGCCACATGAAATCCGATGACGCCCACGTAGCCGTAAAACAGCAGGGGGATGGCCGTAAGCCCCGCCAGCAGTCCCGCAGCCCGCGGCCCCGCCGGACGCAGGCTGCGCAGGCCGATGCACTCCGCGATGGTCCACAGGACCCACGGCACCGCCAGCAGCTTCATATGCTCCCACGTGGATTCGTTGGTGGCGGCCAGATACGCGGCCCAGCGGGCCTGCCCCGTCCAGTCGTAGACGAAGTGCAGCGTGTTGCCCAGCAGCAGCGCAGCAAACAGCCCCGCCATCTCCCATGTGCGCCATTTCTGTCCTCTCTGCCTCATCGCGCGTTCCTCCTTACAGTATCGCCTTATTATACGCCGCCGGAGGCCGGCTTATACAACGCCATCCGTTGATAAGGACAAACACGGTTCTGTGGTATAGAAATGGGGGTACACTTTTTTATCGCCCTGTGATATAATTGTGTGCATATCTCAAAGACAAACGGCGGCGTCAGCCGTCGGGAAAGGCGGTAACTCTTACTATGGTCATAACGGAACGCCTGGCGCAGCTGCGCCGGAGCATGGCTCAGCACGGCATGGACGGCTACGTGGTGGTCACAGACGACTTCCACGGCTCGGAATATGTGGGCGACTACTTCAAGGCGCGGGCCTATCTGTCCGGCTTCACCGGCTCCGCCGGTACGCTGGTGGTGCTGCCGGACCGCGCGGCCCTGTGGACCGACGGCCGCTACTTCCTGCAGGCGGCGGATCAGCTGGCGGGCAGCGGCATTGAGCTGATGCGCATGGGCCAGCCCAATGTGCCCACTATCCCCGCGTTTCTTGCGGAGCAGCTGCCGGAGGGCGGCGCACTGGGCTTCGATGGCCGCACCGTCTCCAGCAGCTTTGCCCGCACGTTGGAAAAGGCGCTGGCTGCCAAGCACGTCCGCCTCACCGGTGAGCAGGATCTGGTGGACGGCGTGTGGCCGGATCGCCCCGCTCTGTCCGACAAGCCTGTGTGGGAGCTGGCCGGCTGCGGTCTGACCCGCAGTGAGAAGCTGGCGAAGCTGCGGGAGAAGATGGCGGAAAGCGACGCCGCGTACCTGCTGCTCACCAGCCTGACGGAGATCGCGTGGACCCTGAACCTGCGGGGCGGGGACGTGGCCTGCACGCCGGTGTTCCTGTCCTTCCTGCTGATCGGGCGGGAGGACGCCCAGCTGTGCATCCAGCCCCAGGCTGTCAGCGCGGATATCGGCGCAAAGCTGGCCGCCGACGGCGTGGCCATGCGGCCCTACAGCGGCATCTACGATATACTCCGCGCCCTGCCCGCCGGTACGCGGGTCATGGCCGACAGCGCCACCGCCAACTACCGCATCATGGAGAGCCTGTCCCAGGCGGAGGTACTGGATCAGCCCAGCCCTGCCATTCTCATGAAGGCCTGCAAAACCAGAGAGGAGGTGGAGAACTTCCGTGCCGCCCATGTCAAGGATGGCGCGGCCCTGTGCCGGTTCCTGCACTGGGTCAAGACCCATGTGGGCAAGGAGCCCATTACCGAGCTGTCCGCCGCCGCTAAGCTGGCCGCCTTCCGCGCCCAACAGCCGGACTTCCTGGATCTGAGCTTCGACACCATCGCGGGCTACGGCCCCCACGGGGCCATCGTCCACTACGATCCCACGCCGGAGACCGACGTACCCCTGCACGCGGCGGGCCTGCTTCTGCTGGACTCCGGCGCACATTACCGTCAGGGCACCACCGACGTGACCCGCACCATCGCGCTGGGCCCCGTCACCGATGAGGAAAAGCGGATGTTCACGCTGGTGCTGAAGGGTCATCTGGCCCTGTCCGCCGCCCGCTTCCCCCACGGCGCTACGGGTGAGAATCTGGACGTGCTGGCCCGCATGCCCCTGTGGGAGCATGGCCTGGACTACAACCACGGCACCGGCCACGGCGTGGGCTATATCCTCAGCGTCCACGAAGGGCCCCAGAGCTTCCGCTGGCACAGTCTGGACGGCCGCCGCTACCCGCTGGAGGAGGGCATGGTCATCTCCAACGAGCCCGGGTACTACGAGGCCGGCAAGTTCGGCATCCGCCATGAGAATCTGGTGCTGGTTCGCACCGGCGAGACCACGCAGCACGGTCAGTTCATGTATCTGGAACCGCTGACCATGGCTCCCTTCGACCGCGACGCCATCGATACGTCCCTGCTGACGGAGAGGGAGCTGGCCCAGCTCAACGACTACCACCGGCAGGTGTACGCCACGGTGTCCCCCCTGTTGGACGCGGAGGAGCAGGCGTGGCTGGCTGAGGCCACCGCGCCCCTGACGCGCTGAGCCTGATTTTGAAAGGAGTTTTGTACTATGGGCGTTTTGTCTCATCTGGAACCGAAGCCGGTTTTCGACTACTTTGAAAAGCTGTGTGCCGTGCCCCATGGCAGCGGCAACACCAAGCTCATCAGCGACCTGTGCGCATCCTTTGCCCGGGAGCTGGGGCTGAAATACCGTCAGGAGGAGTGCAACAATCTCATTATCTGGAAGGATGCGTCGGCGGGCTATGAGAACGCCGCTCCCGTCATCCTGCAGGGCCACATGGACATGGTGTGCGCCCAGACGGAGGACTGCACCAAGGACATGAGCCGTGAAGGGCTGGATCTGCGGACCGACGGCACCTACGTCTGGGCCGATAAGACCTCGCTGGGCGGCGACGACTGTATCGCCGTGGCCACGGCGCTGGCCATTCTGGCCGATGATTCCCTGCCCCATCCCCCGCTGGAGGTGGTGTTCACCATCGACGAAGAGACCGGCATGGACGGCGCTGCGGCGCTGGACTGCTCCGATCTGAAGGGCCGCCTGCTGCTGAACCTGGACTCCGAGGAGGAGGGTGTGTTTACCGTGGCCTGCGCCGGCGGCCTGCGGGCCGACTGCTTCCTGCCGGCGGCGCGGCAGGCGCTGAACGGCGAGAGCTGCTTTTCCGTGAGCCTGTCCGGCCTGCAGGGCGGCCACTCCGGCGCGGAGATCGACAAGGGCCGCGGCAACGCCGTCCAGCTCATGGGGCGTGCGCTGTACGGCGCCATGGAGCAGGTGGGCGCGCTGCGCATCGCGGACCTGCGGGGCGGCCAGTTTGACAACGTCATCTGCCCCCGCTGCGACGCAGTGGTGGCCGTGCCCGCCGGAAAAGAGGAAGAATTTACCAGTTTTGTGCGGAAATTTGACCGCATCATGAAGAATGAGCTTTCCGTCGCCGACGGCGGCGTGACCCTTTCCTGCGCAGCGGTTTCCGGCACTGCGGCCTACGACGCCGATGCGTCGGCCCGTATGCTTCATGCACTGCTGGTGATGCCCCAGGGCGTGCAGGTCATGAGCCCCGACTTCCCCGGCCTTGTGCAAACCTCCCAGAATCTGGGCGTCATCACCGCCGAGGACGACGGGCTCCGCTTCTCCCTGTCCATCCGGTCCTCCGTGGCATCGGAGAAGGAGATGCTGCTCCAGAAGGTGCGGGCCATCGTCACCTTTGCCGGCGGCACTGTCTCCACCCGCGGCGACTACCCCGCGTGGCAGTACGCCCGCCAGTCTCCGCTGCGGGACACGGTGATGGCCGCCTACAAGCGCGTCACCGGCAAGGATGGTGTGGCGCTGGCTATCCACGCCGGTCTGGAGTGCGGCCTGCTGGCCGGGAAGATGCCCGGGCTGGACGCCGTGTCCTTCGGCCCTGAGCTGCTGGACATCCACTCCCCGCGGGAGCGGCTGGGCGTGGCCTCCGTGGAGCGGATGTATCAGCTGGTATGTGAAATTCTGAAAAACTGCCGCTGATGCGGCGCAAACAGTAAAAAACAGGGATGTCCCGCGAGGGACATCCCTGTTTTTATGGATAGTTCAGACATCCGCACGTCTGCGGGAGCGGAACGCTCTCCGCAGCAGCGCCCACAGCGCCAGCATGACCAGCAGGCCGGTGAAGCCGCCGGCAAAGTCCAGCCATACGTCCTGTATCTGGGGGCCGCGGCCTGTAAATATCTGGATGGTCTCGTCCGTCAGGGCCGCCGCCATCAGAAAAAACAGGCAGTTCACCACCGTTTGCAGGCGGACGCGGAAGCCCACCGCCGTCAGCAACAGCAGCAGCGCACCCAGCACGGCGTACTCCGCGAAGTGGGCCAGCTTCCGGACCAGATGGTCCGTGACGCCGCCCTGTCCCACCACCAGTTCCAGCAGGGGCCGGAGCAGCTCCCCTACGCGGCCGCTTTTGGCGGCAGACTCCACGGCGGAGTCCAGAGAGTTGCCCCAGATGAAGGCCAGAGCAGCCAGAATGGCCAGAAGCAGCAGGGCGGTGCTTATCTTTTTCCCACGCAAGGCGCACCTCCCACCGGGTTACGACGCCTGGCGCGGCTCGTAGAACAGGTCGATCACCGTCTGGCGCAGAGCGGCCTCGTCCACGTGGAATTCCATATAGCCCTCATCGCCCACTGCTGTCTCACCGGCGGGCGGGTCCAGCACCTCCAGCTGGTCCTGCGACACCGTCCGATACAGGTCGTTGAGCTGGTTGGCGGTACAGTCGGTGGTCAGGTAGGACGACAGCTCCAGCAGCAGCTGCGTCAGGAAGCCCTCGTCCTGTGCCGCGCTTTGCAGCCGGGTATACAGACCCCGCAGATAGGCGGCCTGCCGCGACATGCGGTTGATGTTGGTCTTTTCTCCGCCCATGTCGCCGCGGCTCTGCACAAAGGTCAGGGCCAGGTCGCCGTGGAGCGTGACCTCCTGCCCCATGGGCAGCTGGTCCGTGACGGCGGAGAAATCGTCCTCCACCAGCACCGTCACGCCGCCCACCGCGTCGTTGATCACGGGCACGGCATCCATGGTGAAGGCCATCACATGGTCGATGTCCACGCCGTACAGCAGGGACGACACGGCGCGGCCCGTGTTGCGGGCGCTGTCCAGTCCGCCTGAGCCGTAGGTGTGGGACAGGGCCAGTTGGCCGTTGAAGGTGCCCACCTGCTCACCGGCCAGGCCCAGGGCCGTGATCTCCGTCATGGTGTCACGGTTCAGGGGCAGGACGCGGCAGACGCCGGCGGTGCGATCCACCACCAGCAGCAGCAGGAAGTCCGCCTGCTGCTGCTGGTTATAGTTGTCTCCGGAGGTCTGGGCGGCGTACTTGTCCACGCCCATCACCAGCACCGTCTCCACATCGCGGCGGGCATACCAGCCGCCGTTGTAGTAGGTCAGGGACTCGTCCTCCCCGGCGTAGGGGTCGTCCTCCGTCTGGGCGGTGGGGCGGTTCTCCCACCGGTACAGCAGCAGAAGCACCGCTGCGGCGGCAGCCAACATGGCCGCCACCGCCGCGATGGCCCGAACGGGCCGCTTTTTCGTTTGTTCTCTCACACGCGTGATCTACGCCTGCCGTCAGGCGGCCTTCCCTCTGCGCACCACATAAGCGGCGGCGCAGGCGGCCACGACGGTCATGCCGGCGATCACCCACGCAGGGGAGATCTCACCGGTCTGAGGGGACTTGGGGCCGTCCTTGTCCGCGGGCATGGAGGCGGTGTTGATGATGAACAGCACGGGGCCGGTACTGTCAAAGGTGACGGTGACCTGGTTCTTGCTGACCTTGGTGACAAGGCCGGCGGTCATGTTCAGCAGATGCCAGTTGCCCTCAGCGTCGCGGGTCATGACGAACAGCAGGTCCTCCACCGGCACGGTCAGCCGGAAGGTGACGGTGACGCGCTGGGGCAGCGGGGCCAGCTGGCCGTTCTCCACGTAGCTCAGGTCGAACAGGTCGGAGGCCACCAGATCCTCTGCCTTCACGTGGGGATAGTTCTTCAGCAGCGTGTTGACATCGCTGTTCAGCTTATCCAGTGTGGAGGCGTTCTTCACGTCCTCATAGGCCCGCTCCAGAGATTCCTTGATGGAGGGATCCGCCGAATTTCTCTTGCTGTACGGCGTCACGATCAGGTAGCTCTTGGCATCGGTGCCGTCCTCGAAGGTGGCGGAGATGATCTCCGGCGCGTCCTTGTTCTCCGAACTGGGCGTAAACGTGGCCATGGCGGGCACGGTCAGCGCGGCCGTCAGCAGCAGAGCCAGGAGCATGGTTGCAAACTTCTTCATTTTGGGTTCCCCTTTCTCACTTTCGTGATAAATCTCAGGTTATTGCAAAAAAGCATCGCTTTAGGTAAACAGTTTTCCGTCAGGACGGCGTCCATTTCGCCAGCACCAGATACCGCATCTGGCGGTTGCCCTTCTGGCAGGTGGACAGGATCACCATCCGGTCCCCCTCCTGCGGGAAGGCATCCTCATCCAGGTTGGCGCCAAGGTCACGGACCAGACGCACGCTGTTGAGGAACAGGCGGGTCATGCGCTGGTCGTCAAAGTCGTAGTTATACAGAATGTGCCGATTGTCGTAGGGCACCGCCGCGAACACCGTGGCGTGTATCTCCTGATCCGGCAGGTAGAGCACGATCTCCCGATGGGCCTCGAAGCTCTCGGGGTCGGAGTAGGTCTTTTGCAGCGTGCCGAACATGGCGCCGCTGTTCATGCGGTGGCCGTAGATCACCGTGGCGGGGTCGGTCAGATCCGCGCCGTTATAGGCGCTCTCGGTAAACAAGGTGCCGTCACTGGAGTAGTTGCCGTCGATGTCGTGGGTGAGATACCATGTATCGTCCGCATTCTGGGCCACCGGATAGCTGATGTCCGTG
Source organism: Vescimonas sp. (assembly GCF_057856985.1). Classification (NCBI taxonomy): domain Bacteria; kingdom Bacillati; phylum Bacillota; class Clostridia; order Eubacteriales; family Oscillospiraceae; genus Vescimonas; species Vescimonas sp. The sequence goes on along the minus strand of NZ_DBLZXX010000025.1, from coordinate 12,393 downwards.
TCCGGTATCTCCAGCCAGGCGTAGATGTCGGGGCAGCGCTCCTGCAGGCTCGCAAAGTCGATGGGACTGACGTAGGCAGGCTCCGGCTCCGCCGTGTCCTCCACAGGGGTATCCGGTACAGGCGGCTCCTCCGGCTCAGTGCGCCAGGGCTGGCAGGTCCACAGCAGGTAGGCAGCGATGCACACCGCCAACGCTCCGCCGATCAGGGCCAGCTTCTTTTTCACGCGGCTCCCCCCCTCTCCAACAGGCGGCGGGCCTGCTCCTCCAGACGCCGCACCGTGTCATCGCCAAGGGCTCTGGCGATGACACGCACCGCTTTGTCCATACGGGGCGCGCGCCGCTCCATATTGTGGCAGTCCGTGCCCAGCACGTGTATCCGGCCCTCCGACAGCAGGCGCAGAGCCTTTCGGCGGGTGGAAAACCCGCAGAAAAAGTCGGCGTTGGATTGGATATACAGGCCGCTCCGGGCCATGCGCCGCCAGTCCGGCTCCGCCACATAGGGCAGGTAGCGCTCCATGTGGGCCAGCAGCACCGTGACATCGGGGCGGCCCGCCAGTTCCAGCAGCTCGTCCAGCATCCGCCCGTTCCAGGGCCGGAACGGCATCTCCAGCAGCAGGACGTCCGTGCCGGAAATGCACAGGCGGGGCAGGCCGTCGAAAGCGGCGATGCCCTCGAAGAACAGGACCTCCGCCCCCAGATGTACCCGGGGCAGCGACGCCGTCAGATGTGGCCGCAGCTGCTGCCACGACCGGGCGCGGCGGGCCAGAAAGCGGTCCGGCCCGTTCTCCGATGCGTAGAAGTGGGGCGTGGCCGCCACATCGGTGACACCCTGCGCCGCCAGCGCGGTCAGCATTTGAAGGCTCTCCTCCGTGCTGCGGCTGCCGTCGTCCATTCGAGGCAGGATGTGACTGTGCAGGTCGATCATGACAATTTCTTGCCGCCGGACTGCTTCGGCTCGGAGGACCTCCGGTCGCCGGCAGGCGGCGCGCCGTAGCTGTAATAGCCGCCGTAGCCTTTTTTATACTTGCCGTACCGCTTGCCATAGCCGGATTTGTCCACGCTGCCGCGGGTCATAACGAAGCCCAAAATCTTGATGTTCAGGTATTTCATGTTCCGCAGCGCCGCTTCCAGCAGCTTCTTCTCGCAGTAGCCGCGGCAGACCACCACGATCATGCCGTCCACCAGCTTGGAGATCACCAGACCGTCCGTCACGGCAGTCACCGGCGGCAGATCCAGCAGGATGAAGTCGTAGTCGGCGCCCAGCTCCCGCAGCAGCGTCTCCATCCGTGCGGAGGACAGCAGCTCAGAGGGGTTGGGCGGGATGTCGCCGGCGGCGATGGCCTTCAGGTTGTCCAGCAGGTCGCTGGTCTGCACCGCGTCCTGCACGGTACACAGACCCGCCAGCAGATTGGAAAGGCCGGGCCGCTTGGGTATGTTGAGCCGCTTGGCCAGCGTGGGCAGGCGCATATCGCCATCGATCAGCAGCACACGGTAGCCCGCCTGGGCCACGGTATAGGCCAGATTGATGGCCAGCGTGCTCTTGCCCTCGTTGCGCAGGGCGCTGGTGACGCCCACCACGCGGCACTTTCCCTGATCCGGCAGGGCGAACATCAGGTTGGTGCGCAGCAGCTTATACGCCTCGGTAGCGGCAAAGCTCAGGTATTCGCCGATGATGGGCTGCTCGGTCTGGGCCGCTTCACGCTTGCCCGCGTCCCGCGCGCCCTTCTGCTTGTCCAGGCTCATCGCGCCGCCTCCTTTCCACCGCAGGCCGATGCGCTGCCATAGCCCTCATAATAGCCATAGGAGCTATGCTTCGTCTGGTTCAGGTCGGGTATCACCGCCAGAACGGGAATGTCGGGATAGTTCTGGATCAGGTAGTCCTCGTCCTGCACCCGATCGTCCAGCAGCTGGCGCAGCGCCACACAGGCGCAGCTCAGCACCAGTCCCAGCAGCATGCCCCGCGCCGTATAGCTGGTGTAGCTGGGGGAGGAGCGTGTGGACGGGACTACGGCGGTGTCCACCACGCGGGCAGAGGAGCCGTCCATGATGGCGGCGATACGCTCCGGCAGCACTTTGGTGACGGAGTTGGCCACCAGCGCCGCCTCCTGCGGGTCGGGCATGGTGACATCGATCTGCACCACCTCCGTGGAGTTCACGGCGCCGGCGGAGATCATCCCCTGCATATCCGTGTAGGTATAGTCCACGCCGGCCTCGCGAATCACCTCGTTCATCGTGGTCCGCGCGTTCAGGATGACCACATAGGTGTTCACCAGGCTCTTGGCGGCGGACAGGTCGCCGGCGCTCAGGCTCACCTTGGTGCTGCCCACCGACAGGGAATTATTGTTGACGTACATCAGCGCACTGGCCGTGTACATGGGCGTGACGAAAAAGCGGGCGTAGGAAAAAGCCATCGCACCGATGACGATCACGGACGCCGCGATCAGCCAGATATGCCGCCAGAGCGCCTTCAGCAGTGCTGTCAGGTCGATCTCTGTGTAGTGTTCTTCGTTGTTCATGGTCCGGAAAAACGCCCCTCTCTGCCTGTATCCCCGCCGTGTGCCGGATAAGAGGATATATATTCATGGTCCACTATACCACAGCAAGCGATGATTTGCAACGCCATGTTTGCTGAAATTTTCCACTGTGCGCCAAATGACGGCAGCGTCCTCTTTTTTTCGCCTGCCGCTTGCTATTTTGCCCGCCGGATTGTAAAATACAGGCATATATTATAATGGTATGAATGGAGGGCGGGCCATGCGGCGCATCTTCCCCCTATTGCTGATATTGCTCCTGCTGTGCGGCTGCGGCGGGAACCGGGACGCCGCGGCGCCGGAGGACGCGGACCGCCTGGTCATCTTCACCGCACGCAGCGCCGCCGTCTATGACGACGCGGTGCGGGAGTTTGAGCGGCGCACCGGCATCTGGGTGGAGGTACACACCGCCGACGACGCCCTGCCGCTGCTGGAGCAGATCGCCGCCGGTCAGCGCTGCGACCTGCTGCTGGGCGTCACGCCGGACTGTCTTTCCGCCTGCGGTGAGCTCTTCGCGCCCTACGCGCCGGAGGCGGCCGCGGACATCCCCGGCGCCTACCGCGACAGCGAGGACCGGTGGACGCCCTTCTCCCTGCTGCCGGTGGTGCTCATCTACAACGACCAGCTGGTGCAGCGGAATGTGCCGGACAGCTGGAGCAGCCTGACATCCTCGGCGTGGCGGGGGCGCATTGCCTGTCCCGATCCCACGGTATCCGCCACCGGCTGCACGGCGCTGGAGGCCATGACACAGGCGCTGGACGGCGAAGCAGAGCAGGTGCTGGCAGATTTCGTCCGCTGCGTAGGCGATGTGCTGCCCACGGCAGAGGATGTGGTCACCGCCGTGGCCGACGGACGCTGCTACGTGGGCGTCACCACTGAAGATCTGGCCATGCAGGCCGCGGCGTCAGGGCTCAGCGTCACGGTGATCTACCCCCGCGAGGGGTCGGTGGTGCAGCCGGACTGCGCCGCCATCATAGTGGACTGCGCCCACGAGGACAACGCCCGCGCCTTCATCGATTTCCTGCTCAGCGGCGAAGTGCAGGAGCGCCTGACCCGGCAGTACCGCCGGACGGTATTCACTCCCCCGGGCGACGCCTCCCTGCCCCACGCGCTGGCCTACGATCCCTACGCCGCAGGGGCCCATCAGGCGGAGACGCTGGACATCTGGAGCAGCCTGACGGCGGAGGAGACGCCATGAAGCTGAAGAATTGGATACGCCGCTCCTTCCGCAACCGCGTGTTCGCCACCATCCTGGTGGTGACGCTGGTGCCGCTGCTGCTGTGCGACGTGGTGATGATGCAGGTCATCGTGGCCCGCGCAGAGCACACCCAGGCCCGTCAGGCCAGAGCGGCGCTGGACATGTTGTCCCAGCGGTTCGATGAGGCCGCCGGTCAGTGCGGCGATACGCTGGAGGCGCTGGCCACCAGCACCATCACCCGCAGTGTCCTGCGCCGCACGGAGCCGGATTCCCGCCTGCTGTACCAGTTCCTGTACCGCAGCGCCGCAGCGGTGCGGTCCTATGCCAATCTGGAGATCTACGACGCCCAGGGCGCATGCTTATACAGCACCGACGCCTCTTTGGCCGCCGCGCCGGCGGACACGGACTGGGGCGGGCTGTACGCCGCCCGCACCAATGGCGGCACGGTGTTTCTCAGCACCGGCCACGGCCTGATGGCGGCGCGGACCGTCACCGGCTACGGCGGTGAGCTGCTGGGCTACGTCACCGCCCGCATCGAGAGCAGCGGCTTTGCCCAGCTCTTTGACGGCGTGATGGCCCCCGCCGACGACCTGCTGGTGCTGGACGGCACGTGGCGCACGGTGTACTACACCCGCACGGTGCAGGCCGACCGCACGGTGGCGGCGCTGCGCAGCCAGCTGCTGGCCGGTCAGAAGCTCACCGGCGACGAGGGCGACGACTGCGCCTTTTATACCGCCGACGGCGCGGCGGGCTTCACCCTGCTGCTTCAGCAGCCCCGCGTCTACACGGGACAGGTGCTGCGGTCGCTGTATCTGGTGGGTGCGGCGCTGGGCATCCTGTGTCTGGGGCTGTGCGCCGTGGCGGCGTGGTGGCTCAGCCGGTACCTCTCCCAGCCGGTGAACGCGCTGGACGACGCCATGCGGCAGGCGGAGCGGGGCGACTACAATGTGCAGCTGTATCTGGACAGTCCCGACGAGTTGGGGCGTCTGGCCGCCAGCTTCAACCGCATGACCGAGGAGTACCGCCAGAATCTGGAGCGGTCCGTCCAGCGGCAGCGGGAGTTGACGGAGACGCAGCTGCGGATGCTGCAGGCCCAGCTGAACCCCCACTTCCTCTACAACACGCTGGACTGCATGAAATGGCTGGGTGTGGCCAACCACGTCCCTCAGATCGCCGATATGTCCACGGATCTGGCGGCGCTGCTGCGGGCCGGTATCTCCGGCAGCGAGCTGATCCCCCTGGAGGATGAGCTGGAGCTGGTGCGGCAGTATCTGAACATTCAGGAGATCCGGTTCGAGGATCGGTTCGTGTGTGAGATCGATGTGGACGAGCGGTACCAGCACTGTATCGTGCCCAAGATGGTGCTGCAGCCCCTGGTGGAGAACGCCATCATCCACGGCGTGGCCGATCTGGAGGAGGGCTACATCAAGCTGTGGGCCGAGGAGGACGGCGGCGACCTGCTGCTGCGGGTATCCGACAATGGGCGGGGCATCGCGCCGGAGGTGCTGGACCGGCTGGCCCGCCACGAGGATATCCCCGGCGGCCATCTGGGACTGAACAATGTGGACCGCATCATCCGCCTGTACTACGGCGAGGGGTACGGCCTCACCGCCGAGTCCGGCGATACCGGCAGCCGCGTGACGCTGCGCCTGCCCATGATGAAAGGAGACAGCCATGCTAAAGGTACTGATCGTTGACGACGAGACCGTAGTGCGCCGCGGCATTGTGCTGGGCGTGGACTGGGCCTCCATGGACTGCGTGGTAGTGGGCGAGGCGGCCAACGGCGAGGAGGGTCTGGCCGCGGCGGAGCGGTACAACCCCAACCTCATCATCACCGACGTGAGGATGCCCCGCATGGATGGCATCGAGATGATGCGCCGCCTGCGGGAGAAGGAGTCCACCGCCCACTTCATCATCCTCACCGCCTACGACGAGTTCGACTATGCCCGGGCCGCCCTGCGCTACGGCGCGGCGGATTACCTGCTCAAGCCCTTCCGCGATCAGGATCTGATGTCCGCCATCGCACGTGTGCGGGAGAAGGAGGGCGCCGCCCAGCCGGCGGAGGACACCCTGCTGCTGCCCAAGGGTGACAAGAGCAAGTACGTGCTCCAGACCCTGAACTATATCGCCGAGCACTACGCCGACACGGATATCAACATCGCCTCCATCGCCCGCCACATCGGCATCAGCGAGGGGCATCTGAGCCATGTGTTCAAGAAGGAGACCAACTACACAGCCCTGGGCTATCTCACCCAGTACCGCATCCATACGGCCCGCAAGCTGCTGCGGGACTGCCGGTACAAGGTGTACGAGGTGGCGGAGATGGTGGGCTACCGCGACGTGGCCTATTTCGGCAGCACGTTCAAAAAGCTCACCGGCATGTCGCCATCGGAGTATCAGGACCGATGCCGTTAGCAAATTGCACAAAAACGAGCAATTTGTTTTGACATGTGCCGCTTCTTTGCACAGAATCGTCTCAATAATCGCAGAGATGACCCGTTTTGCCGGTGAATTCCGCGCTGGTATAATAATGGTGTGATGGTGCAGGCTGTGCGCTGTCCGATCTTTCTTAAAAAGGAGAAATCAGGAATGAAAAAGTTTGCTGCTCTCTTGCTGGCGCTGGTCATGGCTCTGAGCCTGGTGGCCTGCGGCGACAAGGCCCCCGCCGATAACGGCGGTGAGGGTACCCCCGATGCCAAGGATTATTCCGGTTATACCATCCGCATCTACTCCAACTCCAACTCCACGGAGCGCACCACCTGGCTGGTGAACGCTGCCAAGGACGCCGGCTTCACCGTGTCCATTGACGACAACAGCGTCATCTCCGGTGATACCGCCGCCATCCAGGCTGCCAACGAGAACAAGGACGGCGACATCCTGTTCGGTCTGAACGAGACCCGCTGGAGCCAGGTGGTCAACGGCACCTACGAGAACCTGTCCCTGGTGGACTGGACTCCTACCTGGGCCGATCAGGTGGGTCAGTATGCCTATCCCGGCGCTGCCTACGGTCTGGTCATCCAGAACGTGCTGATGCTGTACCGTACCGATGAGCTGGGCACCAACGGCGAGGCCCTGCACTTCCAGCACTGGTCCGACATCGTGAACTGCGGCTATAAGTGGTATCGTCAGAACAAGGTCGGCGGCACCACCAACGCCAACATCAACTCCGCGCTGCTGTACTCCTTCGTGGATCCCACCTCCCCCGCCGGCGGTATCTCCATCGACGGCTGGAAGACGCTGTGGAACTACTGCGCCAACGGCGTGTACTCCTCCGATGATACCTACAAGTACGGCTTCGATCCTCTGAACAAGGGCGATGTGGCTGTCTCCACCTTCTACTCCTCCTCCCTGTACGGCAAGATCGACGCCGCTGCCGAGAGCTCCGAGAATCCTCTGAAGGGCACCATGACCCCCGAGAACTGGAATCTGGTGGAGATCGATGACGGTACCTACTACATCGCCGAGTACATCGGCATCCTGAATAAGGAAGGCCGCACCGATGAGGAGACCGAGGCGGTCAAGGCCTTCGCCGAGTGGTTCGGCTCCGCCGAGACCCAGGCGGCTTGGGGCGAGGAGTTCGACTCTTATCCCTGCAATACTGCTGCCGCTGACATCCTGTACCCCGACGGCGTGCCCGCCATCTACACCCTGAAGAACTTCGCACTGTCCAAGGTGGACGGCGACACCACCTACGCCGAGTATGTGGCCGCTCACTCCGCTGAGTGGACCAACATCCTGACCAACCTGGGCTTCTACTGGGCTGACAGCAGCGCCGCTGTTGCCGAGCCTGACTGGGCCAACCTGGACTGGGCCACTCTGACCCAGGCCGCGGCCGAGTAAGCATCCCGTATCTACTCCTGTGGCGAGCCGGAATCCGGCTCGCCACAGCTGTAAGGGCGGAAAATCCGCTTTCCGCCTTTACAGCTGTGAAGCAAGAGGGTACAACGGCAGAAATATCGAGCCATGCTGGCCGGCACGCTGAGCAGGTAAGAAACAGAGCAAAGGAGTTTTGTGTGTATGATCCGTTTGAATGATATTGTGGTGAAGTTCGATAACTTCACCGCTCTGCACGGCATCAATGTCCACGTGAAGGAGGGCGAATTCTTCACGTTCCTGGGTCCGTCCGGCTGCGGCAAGACCACCACCCTGCGCACCATCACCGGCTTCATCGAGCCGGCGGAGGGCACTGTGGTGGTCAAGGAACAGGACATCACCCACGTCCCTATTGAGGACCGCAACATCGGCATCGTGTTCCAGAGCTATGCCCTGTTCCCCACCATGACCGTCTATGACAACATCGCCTTTGGCCTGAAGGTCAAGAAGGTGAAAAAGGCCGAGATCGACCAGCGGGTCCGTGAGATCGCCCGCAAGGTGGACCTCAGCGACGAGCAGCTGCAGAAGGCCGTGTCCCAGCTGTCCGGCGGCCAGCAGCAGCGTGTGGCCATCGCCCGCGCGCTGGTGACCAACCCCGCCATCATCTGCATGGACGAGCCGCTGTCCAATCTGGACGCCAAGCTCCGCGTCCAGCTGCGCAATGAGCTGAAGAAGATGCAGAAGGACTTCGGCATCACCACCATCTACGTCACCCACGACCAGGAGGAGGCCCTGACCCTGTCCGACCGCATCGCCGTGTTCAACAAGGGCGTCATCGAGCAGATCGGCACCCCCAACGAGGTCTACAACCACTCCGCCACCGAGTTCGTGTGCAACTTCATCGGCGACATCAACCGGCTGGAGACGCCGCTGGTGCAGTACCTCAATGATCGCGGCGCGGCGCTGGACTCCGCCAAGCACAACTATATCCGCCTGGAGCGGCTCCACGTCAACGTGCAGCCCCGCGACGGCGAGCTGGCGCTGGACGGTGTGGTGGAGAGCCGCGAGTACTACGGCCTGTATATCAAGTACTATATCAATGTAGAGGGCCAGACCCTGAAGGTCATCGAGAAGAACGACGGCGTCAACATCTACGAGCCGGATCAGAAGGTGTCTGTGGTCATCAATCCCTCCCACGTCATGGCCTACGAGGCCAGCGAGGAGGCGGCACATGAGTAACTCCCTGACCCGCAGGCGCCCCGATGCCGCCTTTGTGGTGCGGATCATCGGCATCGTGCTGTTCGCCTATTTTTTCTTCGGCTTTATGCTGGTGCCGTGTCTGAACACGCTGACCAGCATCTTCACCACCAAGAACGCCGCCGGTGAGACGGACCCCTGGGCTGTCGTCCGGTTCTTCTTCGCCGGCAACATGGGCCGCTACGTGTGGAACTCCCTGAAGCTGGCCATCTGCCTGGTCATCACCGTCAACGTGGTAGGTGTGTCCATCGTGCTGCTGACGGAGTATTTCGACATCAAGGGCGCCAACATCCTGCGCCTGGGCTATATGACCACCATGATCTACTCCGGCGTGGCGCTGGTCACCGGCTACCTGTTCCTGTACGACCCCAACGGCATCCTGACCACGGCGCTGGCTGACGCTATCCCCGGCTTTAACCGCAGCTGGTTCTCCGGTTTCAACGCGGTGCTGTTCACCATGACCTTCGCGTGTACGTCCAACCACGCGCTGTTCCTGCGCAACGCCATCCGCGGCATCGACTACAACACTGTGGAGGCTGCCCGCAACATGGGCGCCAAGCCCTTCAAGGTGCTGTGGAAGGTGGTATTCCCCACCTTGGTGCCCACCATGTTCTCCCTGACGGTCATGACGTTCATCACCGGCCTTTGCGCCATGTCCGCCCCCACTCTGCTGGGCTACGACTCCATCAACCCCGAGATCGTGCGTCTGGCAGGCTCCTCCGTGGCGGATGAGTCCTTCCCCCAGGCTCGGGCCGCCCTGCTGTCTATCATCCTTGCCATGTTCACCATCGTACTGCTGACGGTGCTGTCCGCTTACGAGCGGAAGGGCCACTATCTGTCGGTATCCAAGACCAAGGCCAAGCTGGTAAAGCAGAAGATCACCAATCCCGTGTGGAACGTGCTGGCCCACATCTACGCCTATGTGCTGTTCATCATCTACATGATCCCCGTGGTGATGATCATCATCTTCTCCTTCCAGACCTACGGAGCCATCCGTATGAAGAAGCTGGACCTCAGCAACTGGACCCTCATCAACTACTTTGGCACGCAGGACTATGAATACCTGACCAACCGCGGCACCTACAAGCTGCGCAAGGGCTCCATCTCCGGCCTGTTCGCCAACGAGGCTACCCTGGGCGGCATCAAGATAAGCTTCCTGCTGTCCGTTATCGCGGCGGCGCTGGCCTGCCTCATCGTGGTGGTGGCCTGCAACTACATCTTCAAGAACCGCAACAAGAAGTCCGGCATCGTTCTAGAGTACTGCCTGCTGTTCCCGTGGCTGCTGCCCACCATCCTGATCTGCTACTCCTACCGTACCTACTTCAACTCTGACGCCATCTGGTATGTGGGCAACATGAACCTGTACTACGCGGAGAATGTGCGATTGCTCATTGTGCTGGCATATACGGTGGTAAAGCTGCCCTTCTCGCTGCGTATGATAAAGGCTGCGTTCTACTCCATCGACACGGAATTGGAGGACGCCGCCCGCAACATGGGTGCCAGCGGCCTGCGCACGTTCCTGAAGGTGAAGCTGCCCATCATTCTGCCCAGTGTGCTGGCGGTGTTCGCCCTGAACTTCAACGCCCTGTTCACGGAATACGACATGTCCGCCACCTTCGCCAGCTCCTACGGCACCAGCTACGCCATGGTCATCCAGTCCATGTGCGCCGAGGAGGGCCTGTACGGCTACAACGTCAACGCCTCCGGACGGCGCTGTGCGTCCACGGTGTTTATCATGATCGTGTCCGGCATCATCCTGTACCTGGTCTATGGTGTGGGCGGCCGCGATCTGGGCGAGCGGCTGGAGGCCAAGGCCCGTCGGAAACGCATCCTGAACCGCATGACCGGCGTATTCCGCCGCAGCGGCGACAGCGCCGTGGAGGAGCCCGGAGAGCAGCTATGATCCGACACATCGTATTTGACATGGGGCAGGTGCTGGTAAACTTCAACATCGGTCTGTTCACCGACCGGCTCCGCCTCAGCGAGGCGGACGCCGCCCTGATCCGCCGCGAGGTGCTGACCACTGTGGAATGGGTGCGCATGGATCGCGGCACCATCTCCGATGACGATGCGCTGGCGCGGATGCAGGCCCGTCTGCCCCGGCACCTGCACGGTACAGCGGAGTATCTGGTACGGCGGTGGAACGACCCCATCGTGCCGGTGGAGGGTATGGCCGATGTGGCCCGTGACCTGAAAAATGCCGGCTACGACCTGTACCTGCTGAGCAACGCCAGCACCCGCCAGCACACCTACTGGCACGACATTCCCGGCAGCGAGTACTTCAGCGGTACGTTCATCTCCGCGGACTACCGCCTGCTGAAGCCGGAGGACGCCATCTATCAGGCGTTTTTCCGGAAGTTCGGTCTGAAGCCGGAGGATTGCCTGTTCATCGACGACTCCCCCGCCAACATTGAGGCGTCGGAAAATGCCGGTATGGCCGGTATTGTCTTTCACGGCGACGCGGCGCACCTGCGCTGCCAGCTGGCGGACCGCGGCATCCTGTAAAATGCAATAAGAGAGGCGCCCCGACGGGGCGCCTCTCTTATTGTTTGCGGAGCAGGACTCGAAACATCGAATGTCCATGCAGATGTTCCAGGACCCCGAGCAGGCAGAAAAATCACAGTTTAACATGTTGAGAGGTCATGGTAAGGTAGGAACGTATTTGTAAGGTTGCAGTTTTGGAAAAATGTTCATCATGAGGAGACCTGCTCGTGGGTCATGGAAAATCATCCGCAGTGCGGGGAAATAAGGAGAGAAAAGAGGTAGTAAGCAAAATAATTCAGAAACCGCACCATGTGGTGATCTCATCCACCGGTACGCGGGTGCTGATGACCTGATTTGCGGGGAACTCCCAGTCGGGGTAGCCGATGGCGATGCCGCAGACGATGCGCTTGTTTTCGGGGATATGGAGATTGCGGCGCAGCGTCTCCTGATACATGACCGCCTGATGCTCTACGCAGGTGCCGAGGCCGAATTCCATCGCCGCGGTGCAGATATTCTGGATCACGCACCCCATGTCCAGCCGGAACGTCGTATTGTCCAGCATCTGGTCCATGCTCAGGATGATGACCGCGGGCGCATCAAAGAAGCGGAACCCCCGCTGTCCCCATTCGTTTCGGCGTGCTCTGTCGCCCCGCTCAATTCCCATGGCGGCAAACAGCGCCTTGCCGATCTCGCGGCTGCGCTCCCGATAAATGCCATCCACCATGATGTCGGGAACATCCGTCGGGCGGTCCTGATCGTAGGACTCAATATTATCCTGACGGATGGTCTCCAGTACGTCGCCGGCGGCGACCGCAAACTCCCAGGGCTGCGCATTGACGGCGGATACGGCTCTCGTTGCCAGCGTCAGGACCTCTCGGAGCGTCTCCTGCGTCACAGGCTCGCTGGTAAAAGAACGGATGGACCGGCGGTCATTGATAGCCTGTCTGATATCCATGTCAGCTTCCTTTCTTACTTCGCGGCCTTGGCAGCCTTGATGGACTCGATCAGCTCGGGAACGACCTTGAACAGATCGCCGACGATACCGTAGTCAGCCACCTCGAAGATGGGAGCGGTGTCGTTCTTGTTCACGGCGATGATGCACTCGGAATC
>NZ_DBLZXX010000024.1:0-24570 GCF_057856985.1 Vescimonas sp. | reverse complement strand
GATTCCGAGTGCATCATCGCCGTGAACAAGAACGACACCGCTCCCATCTTCGAGGTGGCTGACTACGGTATCGTCGGCGATCTGTTCAAGGTCGTTCCCGAACTGATCGAGTCCATCAAGGCTGCTAAGGCCGCGAAGTAACTCTTTTTCCTGATACCCAGCAAAGACCTCCGCCGTACAGGCGGAGGTCTTTGCTTATATCGGAGCGGGCGTCAACCGTTCCATTTTTCCGAAAACGGCGGAGTGCAAACAGCCTGCCGGAACGCCTGACGTAGAGATAGATATTTACTGTCTGCGGGATAGCATTTACCGCCTTGACGCAAGGGCGGTTTTTCGGTATACTGTCCCAAACGGGAGGAGGGATTTCATGGGCTTCGTGGCTTTGATCGGACTGTACTTCGTGCCGCTGCTGTGCCTGTTGTGCGCGGCATGGTCCTACGTCCGCTACAAAAACGAGCACGAGGACAAGGAAATGGCGGAGAAGGACCACAAGCGGGTGCGCGTCCTGCTGATCGCAGCGGCGGTATCACTGGTGGTATTTCTGGCGCTGAAATTCATGTTCCCTGTGACATAAGCGAAAAAGGCTCTGACCAAGCGGTCAGAGCCTTTTTGGTTCACGATTGTCCCCGTGGAGGAACGCGTTTTTCCTGCTTATGCCTGCACCGGACGGCTTCTGCCGCGCGGCGGCGCTCAGAACTCGGGATAGCCGTTCTTCAGGGACTCGTCGTACACGGCGCGGTCACCGCCGATGAACTTGGGCCGCACCCGCGCCGCCAGCAGGATGGCATCGCCGATGTGGTCCTGGGGCAGACGCACCGGCACCGCCACTTTTTTCAGGTGCATGCCGATCAGCGTGCCGCCGATGTCCAGACCGGCGTCGGCCCTGATCTCCTCCAGCGCCACGGGATGCCGGAACGCCTGGTACGCGGCGGTGGCGAAGGAGCTGCCCGCCTTGGGCTGGGGCACCACGTTGACAATTTCGGCGTTGGGCACGGCCTCGTGCTCCACGATGATGGCGCGGTTCAGATGCTCGCAGCACTGGGCGGCGATATAGACGCCCATGGGCCCGAACACGCTGTTCAGCCCCTCGAAGATGGCGGCGGCGACCTCCGGTGTGGACCAGCTGCCCACCTTTTTGCCCACCACCTCGCTGGTGCTGCATCCTACCACCACGATCTGGCCCTTATGGAGCCGGGCCGCCTCGGCCAGCTGGGCTGCCGCATTGGCCGCCTCCTGCCGCACCTGTTCATGCAGATCCTTCTGCTCCAGCTCATGCACAATACCTGCCATAAAAAAACACCCCGTTCATATACAGATTAAAAGAGATATGGCGAGCCGAAAAACCGGCTCGCCATATAGTATATCACACACTGACCTTTTCTTCAAGATGGGTACGGCGGGCCACCTGCAGCAGCAGGAAGCCGGCGATGAGACCCACGGCGCCCTGCACCAGATTGCCGGGGACACTGGCCGCAGCGCCGATGCCCTTACCCAGCAGCAGTGCGGCGTAGCCGAAGTAGCCGGCCACCATGATGATCTCACTGACGAGGCCGCTGATCAGAGCGCCCACGGAGCTCTTGCCGAAGGCCTTGAAGATCAGGGCGCCTACCAGCGCCATCAGACCCTTAATGATCAGGGTGCCGGGGGCGTAGTGGCCGTAGCCCAGCACCAGGTCCGCCAGCATGGAACCAATGCCGCCGGCCGCACCGCCCCACCAGGGACCCAGCAGCCATCCGCTCAGCAGCACGAAGCAGTCGCCCAGATTCACGAAGCCGTTCATGGGAGAGGGGATCTGCACCACCATCGTGGCCACGCAGGCCAGTGCCGCCAGCACGGCGGCCATTACCATCGTTCTGATTTTCTTGTCGGACATGGTCTTGCACCTCACAAAATTTGTTCCGCGCCGGACCAAAAAGTCCTTGCAATCGCGGTATAGCTGTATTATAGTTGAAACTGGTATTATTAAAATATCCATTTTGATTTTTCTTGTTAATACCAGATGGAGGATGATATGCTGACCTATCCACTGACAAAGACCGGCGGCGTCAGCCTGTACGAGCAGCTGTACCGCCGCATCAAGGACGATATTCTCACCGGGCGGCTGGCGGCGGCGGAGAAGCTGCCGTCCAAGCGGGCGCTGGCGGCCCATCTGGAGGTCAGTGTCATCACGGTGAAAAACGCCTACGAGCAGCTGATGGCCGAGGGGTACATCTACGGCATGGAGAAGCGGGGGTACTACGTCAGCCCTGTCCAGCGTCCGCTGGCGGCCCAACGGGCTGCATCACCCGCCGCAGCGCCTGCGCCGCAGAGCTGGGAGATGGACCTGGTGACAAACTCCATCGCGGCGGAGGACTTTCCCTTTACCGTCTGGGCGCGGCTGATGCGCCAGACCATCTTAGAGGAGGGCACCGGCCTGCTCCACGCCATGCCGCCCCAGGGCGCGCCGGAGCTGCGCACCGCCATCGCCGCCTATCTCCGGCAGTTTCGGGGTATGGCGGTGGACGCGGAGCAGATCATCATCGGCGCCGGTACGGAGCAGCTGTACAGCATGCTGGTGCAGCTGCTGGGCCGCGGGAAACGCTACGCCGCCGAGGACCCGGGGTACAGCAAGATCGTCCGCATCTACCGCAGCAACCAGGCGGAGGTGGTGTCCATCCCGCTGGACAGCGCGGGGCTGTCGGTGACGGCATTGGAACGCGCCCACGCTGATGTGGTACACATCTCGCCCAGCCACCACTATCCCACGGGTATTGTCATGCCCATCGCCCGCCGTCAGGAGCTGCTGCACTGGGCGGAGCAGGGGACGGACCGATACATTCTGGAGGACGACTACGACAGCGAGTTCCGCTTTGTGGGCCGCCCCATCCCCACATTGTTCTCCGTGGACGAGGGTGGGCGCGTTGTCTATCTGAACACATTTTCCAAGACCATCGCGCCGTCCATCCGCATCAGCTATATGGTGCTGCCGCAGCGGCTGCTCCCTGCCTTTCGGGAGAAGCTGGGGTTCTATTCCAGCACCGTCTCCGGTTTCGAGCAGTACACGCTGGCTCGCTTTATGGCGGAGGGGTACTACGAAAAGCACTTGAACCGCATGCGCAAGCGCTATCACCAGAAGCGGGATGCGGTGATCGCCTGTATCCGCGGCGGCCCGTTGGCCCCGCGAGCCCGTATCACCGAGGAGGACGCGGGACTGCACTTCCTGATGACGCTGGATACGTCCCTGTCCGACACGGCACTGCGCCGCATGGCGGAGCAGCGAGGGCTGCGTCTGGCTATGCTGTCGGAGTATTACAGCGATCACGACGCCGCGCCGCCCCATGTGCTGGTGGTGAACTACTCCGGCGTGGAACTGGAAAAACTGCCCCGGGCGCTGGCGCGTCTGGCGGAGATATTGGAGGAACATGACCATGAATGATGAACTGACCCGCAGCGACATACAGAAGATGCAGGAGGAGATCGACTACCGTGTGCAGGTGCTGCGTCCCAAACTGATCGAGGACGTGCAGACGGCGAGGGCCTTCGGCGACCTCAGCGAGAATTTCGAGTACAAATGCGCCAAGCAGGACAAAAACCGCAACGACGCCCGCATCCGCTATCTCCAGCGGATGATCAGGACCGCCCACGTCATTGAGGACCGCTCCTCTGCCGACACGGCGGGGCTGTACGACACGGTGGAGATTTTTATGGAGAACCTGGGCAGGAGCCGGAAGATCCAGCTGGTCACCACCCTGCGGCAGGACGCCCTGAAGGGCCTTATCAGCAAAGAATCGCCGGTGGGCCGCGCCGTCATGGGCGCGAAGGTGGGCGACCGCGTCCATGTGGACATGGGCGGCGGCAAGGGCTATTACGTCCGCATCGACGGCATCGAGAAGGGGAAGGACGATGGCTCCATCCCCATCGGCAGCTTCTGAAAAAGAGAGAGACGGGACGCATCGCGTCCCGTCTCTCTTTACAGCAGTTCATCAAAGGACCGGATGTACCGGTCGCACACGGCCCGCATTTCCGGCTCCGTACCGGCGAAGAAGGGGTCGAACACGCCCACGGCGCGCATACCGGCAGCGCGGGCCCCGCGGCATGCCTCCACCGAGTCATCGTACAGCGTGCAGTCCTCCGGCTTTACGCGCATCATCTCTGCCGACAGGCGCCACAGCTGGGGGTCCTTTTTCTCACGGTGCAGCTCCTGGGCAAAGATGATGCGTTCAAAATACGGCGTCAGACCCAGGTGGTCCAGCGCGGTGCGGCAGTGTACCGGCACGGCGCTGGTGACCACGATCATGCGTTCTCCGGCGGAGCGCAGCTTTTCCAGATATTCCCGCACGCCGGGCTTTACCGGCACAGACGTGCCGTACAGATCGCCGGCCATGTCCATCCACTCCGCCATGATGGCCTCCTCCGACTCCGGAAGATGGCAAAACTCCTTGGTGAACCTGGCGGCCAGCGGGAAGATGGTGTGGGCTACGCCCTCGTAGTATTCTTTGGTGTAGGGCAGGCCCCGCTTGGCCAGGAACGCGGTGTCCACATCCTTCCAGATGCCGTTGGAGTCGATGAGGGTGCCGTCCATGTCGAAAATCTGCATATGCGTCTCCTTTTTCGGGATAGGTCTGTAAAATTTTCTGTCCGATGGTATCATAGCACAGGGCGGGCCCGCGTGTAAATGGGCGGGCCGCCGAAATTCCGGCGAAAAGGGCGGGGACGGCCCTTTCTGTCTACGATATGGACAAACGGGGAAAACTGTGGTACAATACCCCGTATTATGGGCGGCTGTGCCCAGAGGAGGAGAGCGGTATGGGGAAACTCATCGTATTTGAGGGGACGGACGGCTCCGGCAAGGCCACCCAGTCGGCGCTGCTATGTCAGGAGCTGGAAAAACGGGGCATCGCGTTCCGCAAGCTGGAATTTCCCCGCTATCAGGAGGAGTCCTCCGCGCTGATCCGGCTGTATCTGGGCGGCGCTTTCGGCAACGACCCCGACGATGTCAACGCCTATGCCGCGTCCACGTTTTACTCCGTGGACCGCTACGCCTCCTATAAGCAGGACTGGGGCGGGTTCTACGAAGCCGGCGGGCTGCTGATCGCGGATCGCTATACCACCAGCAACGCCGTCCATCAGACCGGCAAGCTGCCGCCGGAGAAGCGGGACGCCTTCCTGGACTGGCTGTTCGACTTCGAGTACCATCTGCTGGGGCTGCCGGAGCCTACCCGCGTGCTGTATCTGGACATGCCCGTCGAGGCCACGGAGCAGATGATGCGCCTGCGGGAGGAGGCTACCCATACCAAGGCCGATATTCACGAGAAGGACGAGGCGTACCTCCGCCGCTGCCGCGAAAACGCCGCCTATGTGGTGGCACGGTGCGGCTGGACGCGGATCGACTGCGCAAAGGATGGCGCGCCCCGCTTGATCAATGACATTCACCGCGAAGTGATGGCGTGTGTGGCCGACCTCATCGGCTGACCCGCCGGAAAGGAGATTTTTCTATGTCCAATTATGACAGACGCGACAGACAGGACGAGACGGCCATGTGGGACGCCGGTGAGGTCCGTCGTCAGGAGTCCGCCCAGCAGCAGCGCCGCGGCGATGAAAAGCGCCGCAGTGCCCGCCGCCGCACCGGCACCGCCATCTATCTGGTGTGCGTGGTGCTGGGCTCGTGCCTGCTGGCAGGTATCGGCTGGCTGATGATCAACGACCTGTGCTCCCTGAACAAGGCCCCTGTGGAGGTGGAGATCACCGTGGAGGAGGGCGACAGCGTGTCCGATGTGGCCAAAAAGCTGAAGGACGCGGGACTGGTGAATTCCAAGGGATTTTTCCAGCTGGCCAGCGGCTTCCTGCATTACAGCCGCTACGTGGAGCCGGGCACCTATAAGCTCAACAGCGACATGGACTTCCGCGCCCTCATCGTGAACATGCACGACTGGAAGCAGGATTCCATGGATGCGCAGGGACTGGTGCAGGTCACCATCCCCGAGGGCTACACCGTCCGGCAGATCATCGACCTGCTGGCGGAGAAGGGCGTGGCCACCAAGGCTGAACTGGAGGACGCCTGCGCGAACTTTGATTTCGAGAACTATTCCTTCCTGTCCTCCGACACGCTGGGCAGCATCGACCGCATGGAGGGCTTCCTGTTCCCCACCACCTACACCTTCGACAAGAACAAGACGGCGGTGTTCGCGGTAGATACCATGCTGACCATGTTCAAAAACGAGATCAGCCAGCAGATGCTGGAGGATATCAAGAATTCTCCCTACGACCTGAAGCAGATCATTACCATGGCCTCCATCATCGAGAAGGAATCCATCGGCGATGATACCGAGCGCAAGAATATCAGCTCCGTCATCCACAACCGTCTGGAGCGGCCCAATAGTGAGAAGGGCGGCCGCCTGCTGCAGCTGTGCTCCTCCATCAACTATATCATGGTCCACGACGACATCAGCAAGTTCGATACCACCATCGAGAGTCCCTACAATACCTATATCCACGAGGGGCTGACCCCTGGGCCCATCTGCAATCCGGGCCTCAGCGCCATCAAGGCCGCCATCTACCCGGCGGATACGGACTATTACTTCTTCGCGCTGGGCACCGATGACAAGAGCCACTTCTTCACCGACTACAACGAGCATCTCCGCTTCATCAACAGTGCGGAGTACCAGCCCATCTACTCCTGATGCGGAAGCCGGAGCTGCTGTCCCCCGCAGGGGACTGGGAAAAACTGCGGATGGCCGTGCTCTATGGCGCGGACGCCGTCTATCTGGCGGGTACGTCCTTCGGCATGCGTTCCTTCGCGGGCAACTTCTCCGATGAGGAGCTGCCCCGGGCGGTGCGCTTCGCCCATGAGCACGGCGTGAAGGTCCACGCTACGGTAAACACCATGCCCCGCTGGGACGAGGCGGAGCAGCTGCCTGCCCATCTGGAAAAGCTGGATGCGGCGGGGGTGGACGCCCTGATCCTGGCGGATCTGGGGGCATTCACACTGGCGGGAAAGTACGCACCCCGCTGTCAGCGCCACATCAGCACCCAGCAATCCGTGGCAAACCACGTCTGCGCGCAGGCGTGGTACGATCTGGGAGCATCGCGGGTGGTGCTGGCCCGGGAGGTGAGCCTGACGGAGATCGCCGCCATCCGGCAGCGGGTCTCTCCACAGCTGGAGCTGGAGGCGTTCTGCCACGGCGCCATGTGTGTCAGCTACTCCGGCCGGTGCCTGCTGAGCAACTATATGACCGGCCGCGACTCCAACCGCGGACAGTGTGCCCAGCCCTGCCGCTATCAGTACGCGCTGATGGAGGAGAAGCGCCCCGGCGAGTACTTCCCGGTATTCGAGGATGAAAAGGGCACCTACATCATGAACAGCCGCGACATGTGCATGATCGACCATCTGGAGGATCTCATGGCTGCGGGTGTGGACTGCCTGAAGATCGAGGGCCGCGCCAAGTCGGCGTACTACGCCGCCATCGTCACCGGCGCGTACCGCCACTGTCTGGACGCTGTGGCCGCCGGAGAGCCGCTGGACCCCGTCTGGCGGGACGAGGTGGAGCACATCAGCCACCGCCACTACTCCACCGGGTTCTTCTACGGTCAGCCTGGCCAGTATTACGAGGATGCCCGCTATCTGCGGGACTGGCAGATCTGCGCTGTGGTGACGGACTGCACGCCGGACGGCGTAGCCACCATGAGTCTGCGCAACAAGTTTGCCGCCGGTGACACGGTGGAGATCGTGGGGCCGGACACCAAGCCCTTTACCATCACCGTCCCCGCCATGCGCGGGCCGGAGGGGGAGGTGCTGCTGGAGCCGAAAACACCACAGATGACCTTCACCATGGAGCTGCCGCAGGCCGTGCCGCCTATGAGCTTTATTCGCCATGCGGTAGAGCTGAGCGGGAAATAACGTACATAAAAAGGACGTCTGCCCATGGGCGGACGTCCTTTTTAACGTATTCACATATTGGAGGAGGGCTGGGCCGCGGTATCCGCGCCCGCATCCTCCGGAATGGAGGCGGCCTCCTCGTGACGCCGCTCGCATACCGCCAGAAAATATCCCCACGCCACCAGCGGCAGCACCGCCAGCGAGCCTCTGGTGAACCACCACTTCACCGCGCAGAACGCCCACGACGCGCCGACGTGGAAGCACCCCAGCGTGGCCAGATAGAACCACATCTTCCGCAGGTGCGCCCGGTCGTGGTCGCACAGGTATTCCGCCAGCGCCAGCGAGGACTGCTTGGTGTTATTGGTAGAGAAGATGGTGGCGCTGTAAAAGCCGCGGGCGCCGGCAAAGCTGCTCCACTGGAAGCTCATGGCGAAGAACACGGGATACAGTGCGATCACCGTGTTCAGCTGCGGCGGCAGGAGAGCCAGCACCACCGCCGCCACCGCCGTGACGATGGGGGAGAGATAGTGCGTGTCCGCACCGCACCAGTGGGGCAGCAGCACCGTCAGCATGGTGCCCAGCACGTAGAGCGCCAGCGCGCCCAGATGCTGCAGCATGTCCGGCAGCTGCCATCGCAGCAGGTCGATGACCATCTCCAGGAGGTTCATGGTCTGGGCGTTGCCCATGACGCCGCTGTGTACCAGCACGGCATATGCGCCGAAGAAGCCGCCCACCGTGCAGAACGCCAAATGGCGGTAAAAGTCAATGTGGTCGTTTTCCGACAGCCTTTTCATAAAAACGCCGCCTTTCTCGCAAATATTCCGGCTCTCCAGTATACCAGACGGCGCGGGAAAGACAAGGGCGAAATCGCATAAATCGAAAAAATCCGCGGATTTCCTGTTGACAACGGCGCGGTACGTGGTACAATAACAGCATCTTTGATGACAAAGGCGATGACGAAGAAGAAACGCCGCGGCCGCCGCCAAGCGAGACGGGGAGGGTGAGAGCCCGTCGGGACCGGCGCAGCGTGGAGCCGCTTCTGAGCCTGCCGCGATGAGCGGCACGCTTCGTCCCCGTTACCGGACGGCTGAGAGGGCGGGTTTTCCGCCGAATCAGGGTGGTACCGTGAAGCAGCGCTTCGCCCCTGTGTGTACGCAGGGCGCGGGGCGCATTTATTTTTTCCGGAGGTGGTCAGCCTATGGGATACCGCGTGGTGGACATGTCCGCCGATCCCCGCTGCGGCCAGTTTGCATATTTCCGCCGTATGACATTTCCCTTCGCCGGTATCACGGCAGAGGTGGACATCACGGACCTGATGGCCGCACGGAACGGACGCCCCTTCTTTTTGAGTATGCTGTACGCCGTGACCCGCGCCGTCAACGCCGTGCCCCAGCTGCGCCGCCGCATCACGGAGGACGGTGCAGTGGTGGAGTACGACTGGTGCGCCCCGTCCTACACTGCCATGAAGCCCGACGGCGTCTACGTCTACTGCACGGTGGAGGGCGACCTGCCCTACGACGAATTCGTGCGGCTGGGCCAGAGCCGCCAGCGGGAGGTGTTGGAGCGCGGTACCCTGACGGAGGACGGCGACATACGGGGCATGATCTTCGTGTCCAGCGTCCCGTGGCTCCACTACACCCAGCTCCAGCATCCGGCGGAGAGCCCCGATGACAGCAACCCCCGCATCAGCTGGGGCAAGTACGTCACCGTCAACGGCCGTACCACGCTGCCGGTGTCCCTGTTCGTCAACCACGCGCTGGCCGACGGCCTCCATATCGCCAGATTTTTTCAGGGGCTGGAGACGGAACTGGCCGCCCTGTGCGCACAATGGAAAGCAGAACAAATAAATTTATAATACAAAAGGAGACGAAAAAGATGAGCCATCCCTATCACGGCCTGAACGAGCTGCGGGAGCTGTTCCTGAAGTTCTTCGAGACCAAAGGCCACCTGCGCCTGCCCAGCTTTTCGCTGGTACCCCAGAACGACAAATCCATCCTGCTGATCAACGCCGGCATGACCCCCATGAAGCCCTGGTTCAAGGGCGAGGAGGAGCCGCCCCGCCGCCGCGTCTGCACCTGTCAGAAGTGCATCCGTACCGGCGACATTGAGAACGTGGGCAAGACCGCCCGTCACGGCACCTATTTTGAGATGCTGGGCAACTTCTCCTTCGGCGACTACTTCAAGCACGAGGCCATCGCCTGGAGCTGGGAGTTCCTGACCAGTCCCGAGTGGGTGGGCCTGGAGGCCGACCGCCTGTATCCCTCCGTCTATGAGAGCGATGACGAGGCGTGGAACATTTGGCACGATGAGATCGGCATCCCCGCCGAGAAGATCTTCCGCTTCGGCAAGGAGGACAACTTCTGGGAGCACGGCTCCGGCCCCTGCGGCCCCTGCTCCGAGATCTACTATGACCGCGGCCCCGAGTACGGCTGCGGCAAGCCGGACTGCACCGTGGGCTGCGACTGCGACCGCTATATTGAGATCTGGAACAACGTGTTCAGTCAGTTCGACAACGACGGCCACAACAACTATACCGAGCTGAAGCAGAAGAACATCGACACCGGCATGGGTCTGGAGCGTCTGGCCTGCGTGTGCCAGAACGTGGATAGCCTGTTTGACGTGGACACCGTCATGAACATCACCAACAAGGTGTCCGAGCTTACCGGCGCCCACTACGGCGAGAGCTACAAGCGGGACGTGAGCCTGCGCGTCATCACCGACCACATCCGCTCCGCCACGTTCATGATCTGCGACGGCATCCTGCCCAGCAATGAGGGCCGCGGCTACGTGCTGCGCCGCCTGCTGCGCCGCGCCGCCCGCCACGGCAAGCTGCTGGGCGTCAACGAGCCGTTCCTGTATCAGGTGGTGGATACCGTGGTACACGAGAACGAGTGCCAGTACCCCGACCTGCGGGAGAAACAGAGCTACATCACCAAGGTCATCCGCACCGAGGAGGAGAACTTCGCCCGCACCATCGACGGCGGCATGCGCATCTACGGCGAGATGCTGGCGGCCCACAAGGAGAAGGGGGAGACGGTGTTCTCCGGCAGCGACGCCTTCAAGCTGTATGATACCTTCGGCTTCCCCATCGACCTGACGGCGGAGATGGCGGCCGAGGAGGGCATGACCGTGGACGAGACCGCCTTCCAGACCCTGATGACCGAGCAGAAGGAGCGCGCCCGCGAGGCCCGCAAGGCCATGGGCGACCTGGGCTGGGCCGGTGTGGAGTTCGGCAAGGACATGCCCGCCACTGTGTTCGCCGGTTACGAGTATGACAGGCTGGATGACGCCAAAGTGCTGGCCATCGTGACCGACGGCCAGCTGGTGGAGGAGATCGTCAGCGGCATGGACGCCATCGTGGTGCTGGATCAGACTCCGTTCTACGCTGAGATGGGCGGCCAGGTGGCCGACCACGGCGTCATCACCGCCGACGGTGTGGAGTTTGTGGTCACGGATGTCCAGAAGAACAAGGGCGGCAAATACATGCACTACGGCAAGCTGCTGCGGGGCGCCCTCCATGTGGGCGACAACGTTTCCCCCGCCATCGATACGGAGCGCCGCAGCGCCGTCCGCCGTGCCCACACGGCCACCCATCTGCTGGATGCCGCGCTGAAGAAGGTGCTGGGCGACCACGTTCATCAGGCCGGTTCTCTGGTGGAGCCGGACCGCCTGCGCTTCGACTTCACCCACTTTGAGGCCATCGCCCCCGAGCAGCTGCTGGAGGTAGAGGATCTGGTGAACGACGCGGTGCTGGACGGCCTGTCCGTCGTCACCGAGGAGCTGCCGCTGGCGGAGGCCAAGGCCCGCGGCGCCGTGGCTACCTTCGGCGAGAAGTACGGCGAGACGGTGCGCGTCGTGACCATGGGCGATTTCTCCATGGAGCTGTGCGGCGGCACCCATCTGGACAATACCGCCAAGACAGGTATGTTCCGCATCAAGTCCGAGAGCAGCGTGGCCTCCGGCGTCCGCCGCATTGAGGCCACCACCGGCAAGGTGTCTCTGGAGGAGACCCGCCATGGCCGCACCACCCTGCTGAAGGCCGCCCAGTTCTTCAAGACCGCTCCCGGCAGCATTCTGGAGCGTATGGAGCAGCAGGCCAACGAGATGAAGGAGCTGCGTCAGGCTGTGGAGAAGTTCAAGGCCGAGGCGTCTCTGGGCGAGGCCAAGCAGGTCATGGCGTCCGCCAAGGCCGTGGGCGGTCTGCACATCATCACCGGCACCCGTCAGGGTCTGGATGCCAACGCCCTGCGTACCATGGGCGACTTCCTGCGGGACAAGGACCCCGCCGTGGTGGCGGTGCTTGCCAGCATCACCGGCGAGAAGGTCAGCTTCCTGGCGGTCTGCGGCAAGGAGGCTGTTGCCAAGGGCATCAAGGCCGGCGAGCTGGTGAAGTCCGTGTCCGCTGTATGCGGCGGCAAGGGCGGCGGCAAGCCGGACAGCGCCATGGGCGGCGGCACCGATCTGCTGAAGGTGGACGATGCGCTGGCGACCGTGGACGATTTTGTGTCCTCCAAGCTGGGCTGAGAAAACAAGAACACCGCCGTCCCGCTCCATCGGGGACGGGACGACGTGAAAAAAACCATCGAAAGGAGACAGACCATGAAGAACGATTGCCTGTTCTGCGCCATCATCGACGGCGAGATCCCCAGCAACAAGGTTTATGAGGACGAGCAGTGCTACGCTTTCTACGACATCGACCCCCAGGCGCCCACCCATTTTCTGGTGGTACCCAAGGAGCATATCTGCTGTGCCAACGCCATTACGGCGGACAACAGCGGCGTGGTGGCCCACTGCTTCGAGGTCATCGTGAAGATCTGCAAGGAGCTGGGCGTGGAGAGCTACCGCATCGTCAACAACTGCGGCGATCAGGCGGGGCAGACCGTCAAGCACCTGCACTTCCATGTGCTGGCCGGCCGCGACATGACGTGGCCCCCGGGCTAAGCCAGCGGCGCACAGCAAAAAAGAGGAGCGGTCCTGTGGACCGCTCCTCTTTTTTGCAATGTACTCAGGAAAAGTAAAGCTCTCCCGTAAAGGACCAATAGGCAAAAAACAGCAGGAACGCCGCAAAGGCGAAGAAGAAAAATCCGCCCAAGATCGGTTTTCTGGGCCTGTTCTCCGTGATGCAGGAGGGATCAGCGGGATCATAGTAGCCCGTGACCTGCCGCCCCATATCGCGGCTGGAGACGCACTGACGGCTGGCATACCGGTACGTTTTGCCGTCTACCGTGTACTCGTAGGTGGGCTGGTACACCGTTTCCCGCCGCAGCTCGCGGCCGCCGTCATCCCGATCCTCCCAGGTCTCCAGCACCGATTCATCCAGATGCACCACCGTCATCACCGTGCTGGCGGTGTAGCGCCGCACATCATCCTCGTAGTCCCGCTGGGCCCTCTTCCGCTGCCGGATGCCCAGCCAGACCAGCACCACACCGGCCAGAAGGAATACGATCCCCCACATAATGTTTCCCATATACACCCCTTTCTGCCATACGCCGTATGGCGGACCTTATAAAAGCAGTATATCGTAGAAAACGGCGGAAAGCAATCGCCTTTCTGAAAACACGCAAATAAAGATCCAACAGCAGATTTTAGATAGCCGCGTGCCGCATACCGCTTGTCTCCGCAGGGAAACTATGCTATACTGACATCTCAGACATGAGAACAGGAGGGGCATATGGAAAAGAACGGGACTGTCATGGACTACCTGCGCTGGCGGGGCGATCTGCCCTTCACACGGGACGGCTTCAACGAGGTGGACGATCTGGTGCTGTGCATCATCTCCTATATCAATTTCCGCCGGTTTGACGATCTGAAGACCACCGATCCCGCCCGGGCTGTGGCCCTGCCGGAGGTGGCCGCCCGCCTGACGGAGGAGGACGAGCAGCTGGGCCTGTCGGAGCTGGACTATATCCCTCTGATGCGCTTGGCGGCGGAGACGGAGCGCTTCCGCGAGGTGCGGATGTTTGGCTTCACCCACGAGTACGACGAGGTCAAGGAGATGCAGTTCGATGCTGTGTCCTACCTGCTGCCGGACGATACGCTGCTGGTGTCCTTCATGGGCACCGACACCTCACTGGTGGGCTGGAAGGAAGACTTCAACATGAGCTACCTCTCCGCTGTACCGGCGCAGATCCGCGCCGCGGCCTACACCGAGGAGATAGCCGCCGCCTGCCCTGATCGCGGGCTGCGCATCGGCGGTCACAGCAAGGGCGGCAATCTGGCGGCCTGGGCTGCCATCCACATCCCCGCCCCGCTGCAGGACCGGCTGCTGGCTGCCTACAACAACGACGGCCCCGGTTTTTCTCACGACATGGTGGATTCTGCGGCGTACCGCCGCGTGGCGGACAAGCTCCATACCTATATCCCCGAGTCCTCCATCGTGGGCATCCTGCTGGAGCACGCCGAGGATTACGCCGTCATCGACAGCAGCAACCGCTCCATCATGCAGCACGAGCCCATGTCCTGGAATGTGGAGGGGCCCCGCTTCGTACACCTGGGCCAGCGCTCCCCCATGGGAAAGGTCAGCGACGACCTGCTGCGCCAGTGGATCGGCTCCATGACGCCCCAGGAGCGGGAGCAGTTCACCGACGCCCTGTTCGACATCCTGAGCATGTCCGGCAAGACCCGCACGCTGGAGGATCTCCGGGCCGGCGGGCTGGCCAAGATGGCGGCGCTGCTGAAGCAGTACAACGGCGCGGACGAGAAGGATAAGAAGATCATCACCGAGATATTCCGCCGTCTGGCGGCGGACGTGAAGGGCGAGATGAAGAAGGCCGCCGGTGAGGGCCTGAAAACTGCGGAAAAGGGCCTGAGCGGCGTGAAGAACGTCATTACCGGCCTGACCAAAGGCGATAAGAGCGAGAAATGACCCCGCGCCTCTCCAAAAAACGGAGGGGCGCTTTTCTTTTCCACGGTTGACGGCCACGGCGGAGCGTTGTATAATAAACTGATTTACTATCTCGAACACGGGGGTATGGCCTTTATGTGGATCACAAAGGATTGGCAGGATTACGAGCTGCTGGACTGCGGCGGCGGGGAAAAGCTGGAGCGCTGGGATCAGCAGATACTGGTGCGTCCCGACCCTCAGGCCATCTGGGATACGGATCGCCGCGACCGGCGCTGGAAGACCGCCAACGCCCGCTACTCCCGTTCCTCCACCGGCGGCGGCCACTGGGACAAGGGCAAGCTGCCGGAGAGCTGGCCCATCCGCTATAAGGACTTGACGTTCCAGGTCAAGCCCATGAACTTCAAGCATACCGGTCTCTTTCCGGAGCAGGCCGCCAACTGGGACTTCGCCATGGAGCAGATCCGCACGGCGGGCCGCCCCATTCGGGTGCTGAACCTGTTCGCCTACACCGGCGGCGCCACCGTGGCCTGCGCCAAAGCGGGCGCCAGCGTTTGCCATGTGGACGCGGCAAAGGGCATGGTGGCCTGGGCCAAGGACAACGCACGGCTCAGCGGCCTTGCCGACGCGCCCATCCGCTGGATCGTGGATGACTGCGCCAAATTCGTGGAGCGGGAGATCCGCCGCGGCAAGACGTATGACGCCATCATCATGGACCCGCCCAGCTACGGCCGCGGCCCCTCCGGCGAGGTCTGGAAGCTGGAGGAGAACCTGTACCCCTTTGTCCGCCTGTGCGCCCAGGTGCTGTCGGACAGGCCTTTATTCGTTATCCTCAACAGCTACACCACGGGCCTGGCCCCGTCGGTGCTGGGATATATCCTGCAAATGCTGGTGGGCCGCAAGTTCGGCGGCCATGTGACGTGGGACGAGCTGGGACTGCCCTGCACCGATTCCGGCATGGCGCTGCCCTGCGGCGCTACCGGCCGCTGGTGCGCCGATTGACCAAGAACGGAGATATAACAGAATGTCGACCATGATCGAAACAAAAGACCTGACCTTCACCTATCCCGCGCCGGAGGGGGAGACGAATCCTCCCGCCCTCCGCGGCGTGTCCGTCACGGTGGAGAAGGGCACCTTCGTGGTGGTGCTGGGCCACAACGGCTCCGGCAAATCCACCCTTGCCAAGCACATGAACGCGGTGCTGCTGCCCAGCGGCGGCGCCGTGTACGTGGAGGGTATGGACACCCGCGACGAGTCGCTGCTGCTGGAGATCCGGCGGCGCACCGGTATGGTGTTCCAGAACCCCGATAACCAGATCGTCGCCAACGTGGTGGAGGAGGATGTGGCCTTCGGGCCGGAGAATCTGGGTGTGCCCACGGCGGAGATACGCCGCCGTGTGGACGACGCGCTGGCCGCGGTGGGCATGGAGAAATTCGCCCGCCACGCGCCGCACCTGCTGTCCGGCGGCCAGAAGCAGCGCATCGCCATCGCCGGCGTCATCGCCATGGAGCCGGAGTGCATTGTGCTGGACGAGGCCACGGCTATGCTGGACCCCGCCGGACGCCGTGAGGTGCTGGACACTGTCCACCGCCTGAATCGGGAGCGGGGGATCACCGTGGTGCTCATCACCCACCACATGTCGGAGGCGGAGGACGCCGACCGCGTTATCGTCATGAACGACGGCACCGTGGCCATGGACGGTACACCCTGCCAGGTGTTCTCCCGCGTGGAGGAGCTCCACGCCTTCGGTCTGGCCGCTCCCGACACGGTGGAGCTGCTGTATGAGCTCCGGCAGGCGGGTCTGCCTGTGGCACTGGACAGCCTGACGGTGGACCAGTGCGCCGATACCATTTGCCGCGCGTTGGGCGCAGCGGAAGGGAAGTAACCTTGGAACCGATCTTACAAATAGAGCATCTGACTCACACCTACTCGGCGGGCACGCCCTTTCAGCGCAGCGCCGTGGACGACATGAACCTGTCCATGATGGACGGTGAATTTCTGGGCATTATCGGCCATACCGGCTCCGGTAAGTCCACCCTGATCCAGCATCTCAATGGCCTGCTGAAGCCCACCTCCGGCCGTATCCTGCTGCAGGGGAGGGACATTTGGGCCGACCCCAAGAAGATACGGGACGTGCGGTTCCAGGTGGGACTGGTGTTCCAGTATCCGGAGTACCAGCTTTTTGAAGAAACTGTGTATAAGGACATTGCCTTCGGCCCCAAAAATATGGGCCTGGACGAGGCGGACATCGACCGCCGCGTTCGCGATGCCGCCGCCTTCGTGGGCCTGACGGAGGCCATGCTGGACAAGTCACCCTTCGAGCTGTCCGGCGGACAGAAGCGCCGCGTGGCCATCGCCGGCGTTATCGCCATGGAACCCAAGGTTCTGGTGCTGGACGAGCCCACGGCGGGTCTGGATCCCCGTGGCCGCGACGATATTCTGGCCCGCATTCAGGACTATCATCGGGCGAAAAACGCCTCTGTGGTGCTGGTGAGCCACAGCATGGAGGAGATCGCCCGCAATGTGGACCGCATCGTGGTCCTGTCGGACAGCCATGTGTTCATGGAGGGCACGCCCCGTCAGGTGTTCGCCCGCGCCGATGAGCTGGAGCAGGTGGGCCTGGACATCCCCCAGGTGACCAAGGTGGCGCTGGCACTGCGCCGCCGCGGCCTGCCGGTGGACACGGCAGTCTATACCGTGGAGGCGCTGCGCGATGCGCTGCTCCGGAAGGAAGGAGGCGCTGACGCATGCTGAAGGATATTACACTGGGCCAGTTTTTCCCGGGGAATACCCCTATCCACCGTCTGGACCCCCGCACCAAGCTGCTGTGCGTCATTCTGTACATCGTGGCGCTGTTCAACGCCAAGGGCCCGCTGACCTACGGCATCATGATCGTGGTGCTGGCGGTCTGCATCCTGCTGTCCAAGGTGGAATGGAAGGCCCTGACCCGCGGCCTGAAGCCGGTGTACATTATCGTGGCGTTCACCGCCATCATGAACATGTTTTTCACCACCGGTACGCCGGTGGCGGACGTGTGGCTGCTGCGCCACATCACCTGGCAGGGTATCATCTCCGCTGTGCAGATGGTGCTGCGCATCGTGATGCTCATCATGGGCACGTTCCTCATGACCTATACCACCAGCCCCATTGCCCTCACCGACGGACTGGAGAGCCTGCTGGCCCCCCTGAAGAAGCTGCGCTTTCCGGTGCATGAGCTGGCCATGATGATGTCCATCGCCCTGCGGTTCATCCCCACGCTCATTGAGGAGACGGATAAGATCATGTCCGCCCAGAAGGCCCGCGGCGCGGACTTTGAGACAGGCAATGTGTTCCAGCGAGCCAAGGCACTGGTGCCCATTCTGGTGCCACTGTTCATCAGTGCGTTCCGCCGCGCCGATGAGCTGGCCACCGCCATGGAGTGCCGCTGCTATCACGGCGGCGAGGGCCGCACGGCCCTCCGCGTCCTGCACTACCAAAAGGCGGACTGGCTGAGTCTGGCGGCGTTCGTGGCACTGACCGCCGGTGTTATCGTTCTGAAAAAATTCGGCTTCTGAGAAAGGAGGCGGCGCGGTGCGCAACATCGCCCTTATCTTAATGTATAACGGCGCCGCCTATCACGGCTGGCAGGTGCAGAAAACGGAGATCTCCGTGGCACAGACGCTGGAGCGGGGCCTGAGCATGGTCTGCGGCGAACCGGTGAAGGTCACCGGCTGCGGCCGCACCGATGCCGGTGTCCATGCCGAGCACTACGTGGCCAATTTCCGCACCGATTCCCGCATCCCCGTGGATCGCCTGCCATTCGCCGCCAATACCCATATCCCCGAGGACATCGTGGTGAAGGCGGCCTACGAGGTGGCGGAGGATTTCAACGCCATCGGCTCCTGCATCAAAAAGGAGTACACCTACCGCATCTATAACTCCCGCATCAAGAACCCGTTCTACGTGGATCGGGCCTATTTCTATCCCAAACGGCTGGATGAGGCGGTGATGGACCGCGCTGCCCGCATGTTTGAGGGTACCCACGACTTTGCCGCCGTGCGCAGCGTGGGTACTAACGTCCGCAGCACGGTGCGCACCATCCACTACTGCCGCGTCACCCGCCGCGGTGAGTTGCTGGAGCTGAAGGTCTGCGCCGACGGTTTTTTGTATAATATGGTACGTGCCATTACGGGCACGGTGCTGTATGCGGCGGAGGGCAAGCTGACGCCGGAGGACATCCCTGTCATCCTGGACTCCGGCAACCGCACGCTGGCAGGTCCCACGGCGCCTCCCGGCGGACTGTAT
The DNA here is from genome assembly GCF_057856985.1 of Vescimonas sp. Taxonomy (NCBI): domain Bacteria; kingdom Bacillati; phylum Bacillota; class Clostridia; order Eubacteriales; family Oscillospiraceae; genus Vescimonas; species Vescimonas sp. The sequence continues at coordinate 5,590 of NZ_DBLZXX010000024.1, read as the reverse complement.
CTCACCCGCGTATGGTATGAGGACGAACGACTCAATGGATAAGAGAGAGCAAATGACCTTCACCGGCGGCAACCCCCAGGAGGAACCGCCCCGCCGCGTGGCGAAGAAAAGTAAAAAACGCTTCCTCTGGCTGGCGCTGGTGACGCTGCTGGCGCTGATCGCTGTGGTGCTGTCAGTGCTGTACGACCGCGGGGAGTTCGACGGCCTGCGCCGCCGCCTGCTGTACACCAAGGCCCAGAAGGACGAGAACGGCTGCGCCCAGCTGTACCGTTACGCCAGCGACCAGTCCGGCAGCTTCGCCTCGCTGGACGGCAGCCTTGTCTCCGTATCCATGCACCAGGTATCGGTGCTGGACGAAACGGGCAAGACCGTCTACGAGCAGACGGTGAAGTTCCAATCCCCCGCGCTGGTGCGCGGCGCCTCCCGCGCCGCCGCCTATGACGTGGGCGGCACCTCGGTCTATGTCCTGACTGCCAAGGGCCTGGCCTGCCAGGTGGACACCTCCGGCGAGATACTGGCCGTGGCCCTCAACAAAGACGGCTACCTCACGGTTACCAGCAACGAAAGCGGCTGCAAGGCCGCGGTGCGGGTGTACGACGCCTCCGGCCAGCCGGTGTTCGCCTACCGCTCGGCGGATCGGTTCATTATGACCGCCGCCCTGTCCGACGACAGCCGCACCCTGGCCGCCGTCACCATGGGGCAGAGCAGCGGCGTCTTTACCAGCTACGTGGTGTTCTACCGCATCAACAGCGAGTCGGCCCTGACCACCACTGCTCTCACCGGAAGCCTGATCTACGACCTGATCCCCATGGGCAGCCGGTTCTGCGCCGTGATGGAGGAGCAGCTCTGCTTCCTGGACGACAGCGGGGAGGTCCGCGCCGCGTACAGCTGCGGCAGCGACTATCTGCGCCGCGTGGACTGCGGCGACGGTTACGCCGCGCTGCTGCTGGGCCGCTATCGCAACGGCACCCAGCACCGTCTTGTCACCGTGGACAGCGATGGGCAGGTCATGGCTTCGCTGGACGTGGATGGCGAGGTGCTGAGCATGTCCGCCGCGGGCCGCTACATTGCGGTGCTGTTCAGCGACCGCATGGTCATCTACGACAAGACGCTGGCAGAGTGCGCCCGACTGGACGCCGTCAGCGAGGCGCGCCAAGTGCTGATGCGCGCCGATGGTTCCGCCGTGCTGGCCGGCTCCACCGCCGCCAGCCTGTATCTGCCGTAACGGCAAAGGAGAGCTATGGCTATTTTTGTGGATATTTTTATGGCAGCCTGCCTGCTGCTGGCACTGGTGCTGGGCGTGCGGCAGGGCTTCCTGCAGAGCCTTGCACGTGTGGCCATCATCATCGTGGCCCTGTTGGGCGCGGCGTGGCTGGCCGAGCATCTGGCCGATCCTGCCGCCAAATGGCTGGAGCCCATGCTGACGGAGAAGATCCAGCAGCAGATGGACGGACAGGCCGCTGCCGCAGACGATCCCAGTCTGGCCGCCGCCGGACTTTTGGAGACGTTCGGCTTCTCCGGCGAGGCCCTGGACAAACTGGTAGAGAGCGCCACCGAAAAAGCCCAGGAGGTGGGGCAGACGCTGCTGTCCGCCGTGGTGTCCACGGTACTGCGCTCCGTGGCCTACGCCGTGGTCTATCTGGTGTCGTTCCTGCTGCTGCTCCTCCTGCTGCGGTTGCTGCTGGCGCCGCTGCACCTCTTTACAAAACTGCCCGTGGTCCACGGCATCAACGCCGTGATGGGCGGCGCACTGGGATTGGTGAAAGGCGCGCTGCTGCTGTTTTTCGCCGTCTGGCTGCTGCGCCGTCTCCAGATCTGGATCACGCCTGAGCTTATCAGCCAGACCTACATCCTCCGCTTTTTTGCGGAGCACAGCCCCATGGAGCTGATCACATCCCTTTGATGACCCGTTTGCCCGCGCCGCAGAGCGGCAATACTCATATCACCCCAACGGATAATGGAGGAATACCATGCAGCCTACACTTTGTTCCCGATGCAAGAAAAACGTGGCCGTCGTGTTCATCTCACGTATGAACGAGAAGAACGAGATGGTCAATGAGGGCCTGTGCCTGAAATGTGCCGCCCAGCTGGGCCTGCCCCAGGTGGAGGAGATGATGAAGCGCATGGGCATCACGCCGGAGGACCTGGAAAACATCAACAGTGAGATGATGCAGGCATTCGGCGGCGCGGAGGAGATGAGCGACCTGCCGGAGGACAGCGGTGAGGACGATGAGGAGAGCGGCAAGACCGCCACGTTTCCGTTCCTGAATCGCCTGTTCAGCAACAGCAGCAACCCGCCTGCCGAGCAGCCCCGCGACAACGCCGGGGCCGGTCAGCAGCAGCCTGCCGGCCGCAAAAAGGACCAGAAGCGCAAGTTTCTGGACAATTACTGCATCAACCTGAGCCAGCGTGCCCGTGACGGCAAGCTGGACGCCGTCATTGGCCGCGAACAGGAGATCGAGCGGGTCGTTCAGATTTTGAACCGCCGGCAGAAGAACAACCCCTGCCTCATCGGTGAGCCCGGCGTGGGCAAGACCGCCATCGCTGAGGGACTGGCCCAGCGCATCGTCTCCGGCGATGTGCCCTTCAAGCTGCGCCAGAAGGAGGTCTATCTGCTGGACCTTACGGCACTGGTGGCAGGCACCCAGTTCCGCGGTCAGTTTGAAAGCCGCATGAAGGGGCTGATCGAGGAGATCCGCAAGGCGGGCAACATCATCCTCGTTATCGACGAGGTCCACAACATCGTGGGCGCCGGCGATGCCGAGGGCAGCATGAACGCCGCCAACATCCTGAAGCCCGCCCTGAGCCGCGGCGAAATTCAGGTCATCGGCGCCACCACCTTCAACGAGTACCGCAAGCACATCGAAAAGGATACCGCGCTGGAGCGCCGCTTCCAGCCTGTCACCGTAAATGAGCCGAATATCGAGGATACACTGAAGATTTTGCAGGGCATCGCTCACTACTACGAGCAGTTCCACGGGGTGGCCATCCCTCAGGGCGTGCTGCGCCAGGCGGTGCTGCTGTCGGAGCGGTACATTACCGACCGCTACCTGCCGGACAAGGCCATCGACCTCATCGACGAGGCGTGCTCCGATAAGAATCTCCACGACCCGGACATCAACCGCCGCATGGAGCTGGAGCGCGAGCTGGAGAACCTCACCTTTGAGCGGGAAAACCTCATGTCCGCTCAGCCTGCCGATGGGCAGGAGTTTACCCAGGAAGAGCTGGATCGCCGCTACGAGCGCATCGCCGAGCTGCGCAGCCAGGAGCTGCGTGTCACCGATGAGCTCAACGCCATCCGTGCCAAGGGTACGCCCCAGCTGACCATGGACAACATCGCCCGCGTCATCGAGATGTGGACGAAGATACCGGCCAGCAAGATCAAGGAGGAAGAATTCAAGCGTCTGGCGGAGCTGGACCAGCGCCTCCGTGCCCATGTGGTGGGGCAGGACGAGGCCATCGCCGCCGTGTCCGCCGCGATCCGCCGCAACCGTGTGGGTATTTCACCCAAGCACAAGCCGGTGAGCTTCATCTTCGTGGGACCCACCGGCGTGGGTAAGACGGAGCTGGTGAAGCAGCTGGCGGACGACCTGTTCAACGCGCCGGAGTCCCTGATCCGCCTGGATATGTCCGAGTTTATGGAGAAGCACTCCGTCTCCCGCATCGTGGGATCGCCCCCAGGCTATGTGGGCTATGACGAGGCGGGCCAGCTGACGGAGAAGATCCGCCGCAAGCCTTACTCCGTGGTGCTGTTCGATGAGATCGAGAAGGCACACCCCGACGTGCTTAATGTCCTGCTGCAGATCCTGGACGACGGCCAGATCACCGACGCCCACGGCCGTAAGGTGAACTTCGAAAATACGATCATCGTCATGACCAGCAACGCCGGTTCCGACACCAAGTCCGCCGGTGCGGTGGGCTTCGGCGGCAGCGCCGATGACCAGGGGAAGGAGCGCACGATGAAGGCACTGCGGGACTTCCTGCGCCCCGAGTTCCTGAACCGCGTGGACGAGATCATCTGTTTCAACCACCTGTCCAAGGAGAATTTTGCCGGTATCGCCCGCATTATGCTGGAGGAGCTGCGCAAGTCCCTGAGCGACAAGGGCTATACCTTCCACTACGACGATGCGCTGGTGGACTACCTGGTGGAGAAGTCCTACTCCATGACCTATGGCGCCCGCAACCTGCGCCGCCTGATCCAGAAGGAGCTGGAGGACCCCATGGCTGCCCGTATCATCGACAGCTTTGAGAATCCCATCACCCAGATCAGCGCTACCGCTGCCGATGGCGCGGTGCATCTGTATACGCTGTGAGGTGATACCATGCTGTTTCGGAAAAATATCGATCCCCGCTGCGCCTACTGCGCCAAGGGCAGTCGTATCAACGACGAGCAGGTGGTCTGCGTCAAGCGCGGCGTGGTGCCCGCCTCCGACCACTGCGGCGCATTCAGCTACGATCCCCTGAAGCGGGTGCCGCCCCGTCCAATGAAGCTGGACGCCACACGGCTGACGGAGGACGATTTCAAGCTGTAACTACCTATATAAGTATAAAATAGAAAGCAGAGGGAGGGAATCATCATGCAGCCCCAAAAGGTATGGGCCGTGTATTTCAGCGGCACCGGCACTACGGAAAAGACGGTCCGGCGTATCGCGTCGAGCCTGGCCGCAGCGTTCTCCGCACCGCTGGAGGCGGTAGATTTCACGGCGCCCGCCGTGCGGAAGGAGGCGCTGACCTTCGGCCCCGACGATCTGGTGGTGCTGGGCACGCCCACCTATGCAGGCCGTGTGCCCAACGTCCTCCTGCCCTATCTCACGGAACAGATCCGCGGCGCCGCTACACCGGCGGTACCCGTGGTCCTGTTTGGCAACCGCGATTTCGATGATTCACTGATGGAACTGCGGAATATCATGACCGCCAACGGCTTTGTGCCGGTGGCGGCAGCCGCCTTTGTGGGGGAGCATAGCTTTTCCCGCACACTGGGGGCAGGCCGTCCTAACGCGGCAGATCTGGCGGAGATGGACAATTTTGCCCGTGCCGCGGCCCAGAAGATCGGCGGCCTTGCTGCGCTGCCTGCTGTGCCAGTAGCCGTGGCAGGGCAGGAGCCCATCCGGCCCTATTATACGCCCCGCGACCGCCACGGTGCGCCCATCAACATTCTGAAGGTCAAGCCCAAGACAGACATGGCTCTCTGCGGCGGCTGCGGCCTGTGCGCCGCCCGATGTCCCATGGGCAGCATCGATCCCGCCGATGTGTCGCAGGTCAAGGGGATCTGTATCAAGTGCTGCGCCTGCGTCAAAGGCTGTCCCTCTGGTGCCAAGTATTTTGATGATGCGGGATATCTCTACCACCAGCACGAATTGGAAGAAATTTACGCCCGCCCTGCCCGGAATGCCCTGTTTTTATAACTTCTTCATCATGAACTGCGGCGCCCCCACTTTGGGCGGGAAACATCGCCATCGGCGCAGCAAAAGCGGCGTCTGCCATAAGTGCGCCTTATGACAGACGCCGCTTCATATGAACGAAGGGAAAAGTGAAAAAAGGGGTTGCAAAGTAGGGAGAGGTGTGGTAATCTAACCAAGCTGTCCGCGAG
>NZ_DBLZXX010000023.1:0-24629 GCF_057856985.1 Vescimonas sp. | reverse complement strand
CAGTATCATCAAATTGCTGTCCTTGCGGTTTATTATAGCTGGTAGTGTATAAGCGTGGGTTCATCATATTTGGTGTGGTATCTTTAACTATGGGAAACTCCACGTTCCCATTTGCTCACGGCCTTATCGGTGACGTGGAGCATCTGGGCCAGCTGCTGCTGAGTCAGGTGCCGGCGTCTGCGATTTTCAGCGATAAAGGCGCCGAGAATTTGTTTGTCCAAAGTGATCACCTCGCCGCTATTGTAGCAAATGTGCCGGAAAACGCAACCGACCGGTGGTTTAGCTTGCCCATTTTTCGCATTTTCCGCAGAGTGGCTGGGAAAAACCGGCAAGGGTTGCGTGAAGGGGAAAATCGCGGTATAATACACTTAATACACTTTGCGCGGCGCGCAAAGACCGATATTGAGGTATGAAGGATGAAAACACAGGAAAAGCTGAACATGACTATGCTTTGCGATTTCTACGAGCTGACCATGGGCAACGGGTATTTCCAGACCGGCTACAAGGATCGCATCGTGTATTTCGACGTATTCTTCCGGAAGGTGCCGGACGGCGGCGGCTTCGCCATCACGGCGGGACTGGAGCAGCTCATCGACTACATCGAGAACCTGCACTTCTCGGAGGAGGACATCGCCTACCTGCGGGGCCGCGGCATCTTCTGCGAGGAATTTCTGGCCTATCTCCGTGACTTCCGTTTCACCGGCGATATCTATGCCATTCCCGAGGGCACGCCGGTATTTCCCAAGGAGCCGCTGGTGGTGGTGCGCGCACCGGCCATCGAAGCCCAGCTCATCGAGACCTTCACCCTGCTGACCATCAACCACCAGAGCCTCATCGCCACTAAGGCCAACCGCATCCAGCGGGCCGCCCGGGGCCGGACGGTGCTGGAATTCGGCTCCCGCCGTGCACAGGGTGCGGACGCCGCCATCGTGGGCGCCCGCGCGGCCTATATCGGCGGCGTAGCCGGTACGGCCTGCACACTTTCGGACGAGGTGTACAGCGTGCCCGCCGGCGGTACTATGGCCCATGCCTGGGTCCAGATGTTCCCCAGCGAGCTGGAGGCGTTTAAGACCTACTGCCGCCTGTATCCCACCAACGCCACGCTGCTGGTGGACACCTACAACACGCTGCACTCCGGCATCCCCAATGCCATCCGTGCCTTTGACGAGGTGCTCAAGCCTTTGGGCATCACCCAGTGCGGCATCCGCCTGGACTCCGGCGACCTGGCCTACCTCACGCAGAAGGCCCGCAAAATGCTGGACGATGCGGGCTGGACGGACTGCAAGATCTCCGTGTCCAACTCGCTGGACGAGTACCTCATCCAGGATATGCTGCTGCAGGGCGCACAGATCGACATGTTCGGCGTGGGCGAGCGGCTCATCACCGCCAAGTCCGAGCCGGTGTTCGGCGGCGTCTATAAGCTGGTGGCCGTTGAGGAGCCGGACGGCACCATCGTGCCCAAGATCAAGGTCAGCGAGAACGTGGAGAAGATCACGGTGCCCCATTTCAAGAAGGTGTACCGCTTCTACGGCCGCGACAACGGCAAGGCTCTGGCCGACTACATGGCCCTCCACGATGAGACCGTGGACGATACCAGAGATCTGACCATCTTCGATCCGCTGGCCACATGGAAGAAAAAGCGCATCTACAATTTCGAGGCCCGCGAGCTGCTGGTGCCGGTGTTTCTGCACGGCAAGCGGGTATACGACAGCCCGTCGCTGCCGGAGATCCGCGAATACTGCCGTCAGCAGATAGACACCCTGTGGGATGAGGTGAAGCGTTTCGACTACCCCCACAAGTACTACGTGGACCTGTCCGATAAGCTCTGGGACATCCAGCAGCACCTGCTGCGCAGCTCCCAGGAATAAGGTAATTGCCCCGATAGAAAGAGAGAAGGAGGAACGCCTATGAAAAAACCGAGAGTCCAACAGAGGACAGAACGCCGCATATCTGCGGCGCTGCGGTTGGTGCTGGTGGCTGTGCTGCTGGTGGCCCAGATCGCGCTGGTGCTCCTCCTGAGCACTGTACTGAAGCAGCGGGCGGCGCTGGCCTACACCGCGCTGGAGCTGGTGGCATTCGTCTGCGCTGTGTATATCTGGACGAAGCCCGGGACCACCAGCTACAAGGTGGGATGGATATTCCTGATTCTATTCCTGCCGGTGGTGGGCCTGATGCTCTACTGGCTGTGGAACGGCGGGCGGCAGTCCAAGCGTCTGGACCTGAAAAAGCTGCCGCGGCCTCAGGAGTCCGCCTGCAAGCAGGAAGAGAGCCGCCTGAACATAGAAAAGCTGCGGCAGAGCATGCCCCAGTGGGCTCCGCTGGCGTCCTATCTGAACAATAAAGGTTTTTCCCTTTACAGGGCGACAGACGCAGTATATCTGCCCACCGGCAAGGACTTTCTGGAGGATATGCTGTCCGCCATGGAGAAGGCGGAGCGCTTCATCTTCCTGGAGTACTTCATTATGGCCGAGGGCGAGATATGGGACCGGCTGACCAATGTGCTGCGCCGCAAGAGCGGGCAGGGCGTGGAGATCAAGCTGATCTTCGACGACTTCGGCAGCATGATGCGCATGCCGGCGGAGCGGGTGGATGCCCTGCGCCGTGCCGGTGTGGAGGTCATCGTCTTTAATCCGGTACACCACTACGTGAACCGGCTGTACTTCAACTACCGCGACCACCGGAAAATCACCTGCATCGATGGCGATGTGGCCTACACCGGCGGCGCCAACCTGGCCGATGAGTACGCCGACATCATCCGGCGCTTCGGCTACTGGAAGGACTGCGGCCTGCGGCTGGAGGGCGAGGGCGCCTGGGGCCTGACCCGTGAGTTCATCTACATGTGGGAGCGCCTGGGCGGCGAGATGCACAACGAGCATGACTACTACCGCCCTATTCACAGCGCCGCCTCCGACGGCTTCTGCCAGACCATCGTGGATGGGCCGGACAACAATCCTGACGCCACGGCGGAGGATGTGTTCCTCCAGTTGATCACGCGGGCCCGCCAGACGGTGTATATCACCACGCCTTACCTGGCCATCGACGAGCCCATGATCAAGGCACTGTGCGTGGCGGGGGACAGCGGCGTGGATGTGCGGCTGATGATGCCGGGCATCCCCGACCACTGGTTTGCCTATCAGGTGGCCCAGAGCTATTTTCCGGAGTTGACAGGCCACCATGTGAAGATATATACTTACACGCCGGGCCTTATCCACGGCAAGACCGTGATGGTGGACCGCGAGGCGGCCTTCGTGGGCTCGGTGAACATGGACTTCCGCAGCTTCCAGCTGCACTTTGAGTGCGGCGAGCTGCTGTACCGCATGCCCGCCATTGAGTCGCTGCTGGAGGATATGGACAACATCATCCAGAACAGCCAGCCGGTGACGCCGGCGCGCATGGCGGCGCGGCCATGGTATCTGCGAGTCGTGGGTGTGGTGCTGCGGCTGTTCGCCATGTGGATGTAAAGGAGGAGCGCAAGTGGCCTGTTATATTTTCGGTGCAGGAGGCTTTTACGGTCTGCCGCAGCGTCCCGCGGCGGGGGACACCGTCATTGCCGCCGACGGCGGCTGGCGCATCTGCCGCAGGGAGAACATCACGCCGGACCTGCTGCTGGGGGATTTCGACTCCCTGCACACCATGCCGGACTTCGCCCGCATCCGCCGCGTGCCGGTGGAGAAGGACGATACCGACATGATGCTGGCCATCAAGGAGGGGCTGGGCCGCGGTGAGACAGAATTTCACCTCTACGGCGGCATGGGCGGCCGCACCGACCATACCATCGCCAACCTTCAGGGGCTGCTGTATCTGGCGGACCACGGCGCACGGGGCTGGCTGTACGGCGACAGGGAGCGGTTCACCGCCATCCGGGACGGCAGCATCACCCTGCCCGCCCGGGAAAGGGGTATCGTGTCCGTGTTCTGCATGGGCGCGGACGCGCAGGGCGTCACCATCGAGGGCGGCCAGTACACGGTGCATGATGCGGTGCTGACATCGTCATTTCCTCTGGGTGTCAGCAATCATTATGTGGGCAACCCTGTCCGCGTCACCGTGACGCGGGGCAGTTTGCTGATAGCATTGATCGAAAAGGAGTAAACAAGCATGAAAAAGAACGGACTGAATAAGCTGCTGGCCCTGCTGCTGGCGCTGGTGATGGTACTGTCTCTGGCCGCCTGCGGCAATAAGGCACAGGACAACGGCGCCGCCGATAAGGACGCGGGCGCTGTCACCGATACCGACAACAACACCGGCGACAACGGCGATGCCGCTGCCCCGCAGGACCGCGTGGTGGCTGACGGCGACGTGATCGGCGAGGGCAAGACCGCCTTCACCGTGGAGGTCGCCCAGCTGGACGGCACATCCATCACCTTCACCGTCAACACCGACAAGGAGACGGTGGGCGAGGCTCTGCTGGAGCTGGGCGTCGTGGCCGGTGACACCACTGAGTACGGCCTGTACGTCACCACCGTCAACGGTGTGACGCTGGACTACAACACCGACGGTGCGTACTGGGCGTTCTACATCAACGGGGAGTACGCCTCCACCGGTGTGGATGCCACCAACATCGAAGCCGGCGCCGCCTACGCCCTGAAGGCGGAAAAGGCCGCCTGAGACAGCGGACAGACAAAAAGGACAGGCATGACCACTGGTCATGCCTGTCCTTTTTGTCTGGTTTTTCAGCGGAGCAGCGCCGCTTCGGCCTCACCCATGAGGTACAGGGAACCGCAGCACAGCACAGCACCGCCGTTGGCAGCCTTCGCCAGGGCCAGCGCAGCGCCCTCCGCCACGGTATCGCAGGCGGTAACAGGCTTGCCCAGCGTCTGGAGATATGACGCCAGCTCCTGGGCCGGCAGGGCCCGGGGACTGTCCGGCGTCACGGTGATGAACTGCGCCGCATAGGGCAGCAGCGGGGCGTACATCCGGTGATAGTCCTTGTCCCGCAGCACGCCGGTGAGCACCGTCAAGGGTCGGTCCGGCAGGTAGTCCTGAATATTCTCCACCAGCGCCGCCATGCACTGGGGGTTGTGGCCGCCGTCCATCACCACCAGCGGCTTGCGGCGTACCACCTCAAAGCGGACGGGCCAGCGCACCTGCGCCAGACCCTGCCGCACGGCGTCCTCACCGATGGCCCAGCCCCGGCGGCGCAGTACCTCCACCGCAGTGAGAGCCGCAGCGGCGTTGCGCAGCTGCATCCGTCCCAGCAGGGGCAGGTGCAGGCCGGACAGAGAACCGAAGCTGAACTCCTGCCCCTCCAGAGAATGGCTGACAGGGACCAAGGTATCCATGTCCACAGGGTGCAGCGTCACACCGCACCGACGGCAGCGATCCGCCACCACCTCCCGCACCGACGGCGCACAGGGGTAAAGCACCGCGTCGCAGCCGGCTTTGATGATGCCGGACTTGGTGGCGGCGATCTTCTCCGCCGTGTCGCCCAGGTAGGCGGTGTGGTCCAGCCCAATATTGCACAGCACCGCCGCCTCCGGCGCGGGGATGACATTGGTGGCGTCGAGCTCGCCGCCCATGCCCACCTCGCATACCACGATGTCGCAATTTCGACTTGCGAACCAGGCGAAGGCGATGGCTGTCACCATCTCAAATTCCGTGGGGTGGTCGGCCATGCCGTCCGCCAGCGGCCGCACCTCCTCCGTCACGGCGCACAGCTCCGCATCGGAGATGGGCGCGCCGTCGATCTGCATCCGCTCGTTGAACCGGAAGATGTAGGGCGAGGTGTAGAGCCCCGTGCGATAGCCCGCTGCCCGCAGCACGGAAGCCAGTATGGCGCAGGTGGAGCCCTTGCCGTTGGTGCCGGTGACGTGGACGAACTTCATCGTCCGCTCCGGATGTCCCATCTGGGCCAGCAGCTCGTCGATGCGGCTCAGGCCCAGGCTGCTGCGCCGCCAGTCCACCGCATGGATGTAATCCAGGGCTTCATTGATGGTCATGCTCTGCGCCTCCCTTGACCTGGATACGCCGCTGCACAGCGTTGAGTGCGCCGCGGCGCAGCAGCAGCCACACGATCAGCGTGTCCACCGTGCCGGTGAGGGCGAATTGGATGCTGCGGGACACCAGCTTTGCCAGAAAAAATGCCTGCTTGGCATCGCCGCCGTACACCAGAGCCAGCGCCATGCTCTGCCACAGGACGGAGCCCACGATGGCCGCGGGGAAGAAGGCCAGCGCCGTGCGGAGCAGGGCTGGCCGGTCCGTCACATACCGCCGTACCGCACCGGCCAGCAGGCCGTACAGGATGGGGGGCACGCAGAAAATGGGATTGTAGCCGAAGGGGGAGAACAGGCAGCCGATGAGATCGGCGGCGAAGCCCACCACCGCCCCGGGAATGGGGCCGAACAGCAGGCCCGACAGCACGATAGGCACGGCCTCCAGAGAGATACGGGTGGTCTCGGCGGGGATGAGGGTCAGCACCCGTGCCAGCACCACGCTCAGCGCGGTCAGCAGGGCGCAGACGGTGAGAGCGTAGGTGTTGAACACGGGACGGGATACGGTGCGCGGCAATTCTTTTTCGGGCATAAAAAAACCTCCTTATCCTTGGGATGGGAGGGATCTCATAGATAAAACAGCAGAATTGCACCGTGTGGAAGCTGGAATGGAATCGCGGAGCAAGCTCCTTCGTCCGGCGGCAGCCTCCCATCCGTCCGGCACTTAACGCACCATTCCTACACACAGGCTGAGAGCATTATACAGCACGCCGCAGGGAAAAACAAGAGGGAATTCAGACGTTCCCTGCGGAACGGTGATTGACGGGACAGGCGGGCATTGTGTATAATGGTCAGCAGAATATACTGGGGAGGATGCGACATGGAGATACGGTTTACAGACGGCAGCTATGCGGACGGTGGGGAGCGGATCATGCTGGACCCCACAGTCTACCCCGACTGGCAGATCGGCGCGGCAGCAGAGAGGGCGCTGCCGCCGGTGGAGGAGTTCCGCCGCCGGATGGGCCTCCTGCCGGAGGAGCTTATTCCCTACGGCAAGACGCCCAAGCTGGATTTTCTGCGCATCATGGAGCGGCTGAAGGACCGGCCCAGCGGCAAATATATCGAGGTCACGGCCATCACCCCCACGCCGCTGGGAGAGGGCAAGTCTACCACGTCTCTGGGCCTCATCGAGGGGTTGGGACACCTGGGCAAGAACGTGGGAGGCTGCCTGCGCCAGCCCTCCGGCGGCCCTACCATGAACGTCAAGGGCACCGCTGCCGGCGGCGGCAACGCCCTGCTGATCCCCATGACTGAGTTTTCGCTGGGCCTGACCGGCGACATCAACGACATCATGAACGCCCACAATCTGGCCATGACAGCGCTGAACGCCCGCATGCAGCACGAGCGGAACTACGACGATGCCAAGCTGGCCCAGCGCGGTCTGCGCCGTCTGGACATCGATCCGGAGCGGGTGCAGTGGAGCTTTGTACTGGACTTCTGCTGCCAGGCGCTGCGGAAGATGCGTATCGGCCTGGGCGAGGGAAAGATGGACGGCTACCCCATGGACACCTGCGCCAACATCGCCGTTAGCTCCGAACTGATGGCCATTCTGGCGGTGGCGCGGGACCTGCCGGATCTGCGCCGCCGCATTGGCGACATCGTGCTGGCCTACGACCGGCAGGGCCGCCCTGTCACCACCGAGAATCTGGAGGTGGCGGGCGCCATGACGGCCTGGATGCGCAATACGATAAATCCCACCCTGTGCTACACCGTGGAGCACCAACCGGTGCTGGTCCACGCGGGGCCCTTCGCCAACATCGCCATCGGCCAGTCCTCGGTGATCGGGGACCGGCTGGGCACAAAGCTGTTCGACTATCACGTCACTGAGTCCGGCTTCGCCGCCGACATCGGGTTCGAGAAGTTCTGGAACGTGAAGTGCCGTCTGTCCGGCCTGAAGCCGGATGTGTCGGTGCTGGTGGCCACCGTCCGCGCCCTGAAGATGCACGGCGGCGGGCCGGAGGTAACACCTGGCCGTCCGCTGCCGGACGCCTACACAAAAGAGGACCTGACCCTGCTGGAGCGGGGCTGTGCCAACCTGCTGCACCACGTGAACATCATCCGCAAGTCTGGTGTCACGCCGGTGGTGTGCCTGAACCGATTCTATACCGATACGGATCTGGAGCTGGCGCTGGTGCGCCGCATCTGCGAGGAGTACGGCGTGCGCTGCGCCGTGTCCGACCACTGGCGCTATGGCGGCGCGGGGGCAGAGGAGCTGGCGCGGGTTGTGCTGGAGGCGTGTGAGGAGCCGTCGGAGCTGAAGCTGCTGTACCCCGATGACATGCCTCTGCGCCAGCGGGTGGAGCGCATTGCCAGGGAGGTCTACGGCGCGGACGGCGTGGACTGGTCGCCGCTGGCGGCGGAAAAGGCCGCACGGTTTGAGAGCGACCCCAAGTATGCGGATTTCTGTACCATGATGGTCAAGACACACCTCTCCCTGTCCCACGACCCCACGAAGAAGGGGGTGCCCACCGGCTGGCGTCTGCCGGTGCGGGATGTGCTGGAGTACAGCGGCGCACGGTTTCTGTGCCCCGTGGCCGGCGGCATCTCCATGATGCCCGGTACCGGCTCCGACCCCGCCTACCGCCGCATCGATGTGGATACGGCCACCGGCGCGGTGACGGGCCTGTTTTAAGAGAGGAGCGCTTTTATGGACGATACGATGCGGAGCTGCCGCGAATTTACGGCGGTGCTGTCCTCCGCAGCTCCCGCGCCCGGGGGCGGCGGCGCGGCGGCACTGACCGCCGCCGTGGGCACGGCACTGTGCGGCATGGTGGCCAACCTCACCACGGGGAAAAAAGCCTACTCTGCGGTAGAAAGTGATATACAGCAATTGCTGTCAACTACAAATGCTTTACAGGAAAAGCTGCTGGATCAGGTGGCCGCGGACGCGGAGGGATTCCTGCCGCTGGCGGCGGTATATGCCCTGCCCAAGGACGCGCCTGACCGCGCGGCAAAGCTGGTGCAGGCATCGGAGACGGCCTGTGCCGTGCCGCTGCGGATCATGGAGCTGTGCGTGGATGCGCTGGCCGCTGCGGGGCGTCTGGCGGACATCGGCTCCCGTCTGGCGGTGTCCGATGCCGGGTGCGCCGCCGCCATTCTGGGCGGAGCATTGCGGGCGGCGTCCCTGAACGTGCTGGTGAATACCAAGGCCATGGGCGCGGCGGGCGCACCGCTGACGGAGCGGTGCCTTGCCCTGCTGGCCAGGGGCGAAGCGGCGTCTGACGCCGTATTCAAGCAGGTGAAGGACCGCCTGCTGTAAGGAGGAACGGCCTATGGCAAGACTATTGACGGGCAGAGAAGCGGCGTCGGCCCTGACCGAAGAGCTGAAAGGGCGCACGGCATCGCTGGCGCGGCAGGGAGTGACGCCGAAGCTGGTGATCCTGCGCTGCGGCGAGAACGAAGCGGACGGCGCGTACCTGCGGGGCGCACTGAAACGCGGCGCACTGTGCGGCGTAGAGGTCGAGGTCCGTACCTTGCCGGATACGGCATCGCGGCAGCAGCTGCTGGACGCCATCGATGCTGTCAACGCAGACAGCACCGTCCACGGATGTTTGCTGCTGCGGCCCCTGCCGCCCCATCTGCGGGACGCGGAGCCGGAGATCTGTGACCGGCTGCTGCCGGAAAAGGATGTGGATGGCATGACCGGCACCTCCGCCGCCGGTGTGTATCTGGGCCGGCCTTTGGGCTTCGCCCCCTGCACGGCGGAGGCGGTGACGGTACTTCTGGAGCATTACGGCGTGGCCTGCGCCGAAAAGCGGGCGGTGGTCATCGGCCGCTCTCCCGTGGTGGGACGGCCTGCGGCCATGCTTCTGCTGGCGCGGAATGCCACGGTGACGGTGTGCCACACCGCTACGGCGGACCTGCCCGCCGTCACCCGCGGAGCGGACATCATCGTGTCGGCGGCCGGTGCGGCGGGGAGCCTGACGGCATCTCACGTCCGACCTGGCCAGACGGTGATCGATGTGTCCGTGAGCTGGGATGCGGCGCGGAACGCTATGGTGGGCGACGCGGAATTTGACGCCGTGTCCGCCGTGGTGGATGCCATCACGCCGGTACCCGGGGGCGTGGGCGCGGTGACATCCGCCGTGCTGATGCGCCATGTGGTATTGGCGGCGGAACGCGGAAGAAAGTAAGAAGTAAGAGGATAGAGGATATATGAATCTGTTTTTGACGTTGGCGTATCTGTTTTTCATCGGCTCCGTGCTGGGCTGGGTGTTGGAGCTGTTCTATCGGCGCTTCATCTCCGGCGCCAATCCGGAGCGGAAGTGGATCAATCCGGGCTTCTGCGTGGGCCCTTACGTGCCGCTGTACGGTTTCGGCCTGTGCATCCTGTTTGTGCTGGCCTATATCGGCGACGCCCATAAGGTCAACACCACGGGCGGCAAGCTGCTGATGTTTCTGGGCATGGCGGTGAGCATGACGGCCATCGAGTACATCGCCGGTATCGTGTCCCTGAAGTTCATGCACATCCGCCTGTGGGATTACAGCAGCCAGTGGGGAAACATCCAGGGCCTCATCTGCCCGCAGTTCTCCCTGATCTGGGCGGCGGCCAGCGCGGGATATTACTTTCTGGTACACCCCTACATTCTGAATGCGCTGCGGTGGCTGTCGGAGAATCTGGCGTTTTCTTTTGTCATCGGATACTTCTTCGGCGTGTTCACCATCGACGTGGTCTACTCCGCACACCTGGTCACCCGCATCCGTAAGTTCGCCCAGGAGAACGAGGTGGACATCAAGTTCGAGCGCCTGAAATCCCATATCCGCAGCCGTCAGGACGAGCTGCGGGAGAAGAACAACTTCCTGTTTGCCTTCCGCTCCAGCCACTCGCTGGCCGAGCACCTGCGTGAGGCGCAGGAGGCATGGGAGGAGCGGCGCAAGAGTATCAAGAAGTGAGCGGCATCCCGGCCTCCGCCAGCTGGCGGCACGGGACATCCCGTAGTGGAATTAATATTTATACAGGAGGAATGTAAAGTGAGCGACCTTTACAGAAAAAAACCGGAGGAATGTCACTATTCCTTCACCCAGCACAGAGCCTGCGAGTTCTTTCCGTGTCACAAGACCGACCATCCGGAGGACTTCAACTGTCTGTTCTGCTACTGTCCGCTGTATACGCTGGGCAGTCACTGCGGCGGCAACTTCGTCTATCTGGACAGCGGCGTGAAGGACTGCTCCAATTGCCTGGTACCCCACGGGCGGGGGAGTTACAGCTACGTGGTGAAGAAATTTCCCGAGCTGATGGAGCTGGCCAAGAAAAACCGTTGACACGGCAGGGATACAGAACTGCAAGCAGGCCCCGCGGCATGGCTGCGGGGCCTGTTTTTATGCGGGGGAAGGGACGTCATGTGGACATTCAGGCGGCGCATGCCGCCATTTGGCTGAGGTTCACAGTGGGGGAGAGTCCTGCGATCGTTTGAGATGCCGGACTATTTTTCCGTGATCACCTGGGCGAAGCCTACGGCGAAGAGCTGGGCAGCGCGAAGGGCCTCACTGAGGGAGTTGCCGGCGGTGCCGATCTCCACCAGCATGCTGCCGGTGGTCAGGTGCTGGTTGTAATTGGAGTTGCGCAGCGTCATGGGGCGCATCAGGGTGGGGGAGGTGTCCGTCAGCCTCTGCTGTACCGCCACGGCCAGCTTCACATTTTCCAGCCAGTGGTCGTTGTTGCTGCCCATGACAAAGCTGATCTGGGCACAGCGGGGGTCCTCGCGGGTAATGACCTTGTACTGGTGACCCGCCTTATCCTCGATGGCATCGCGGTGGACATCCAGCACGAAGGACAACGTGGGATATTTTTCCAGATAGCCGCGGATGGCATCCGCCGCCCGCTCGTAGGCCCCGTCGTAGGCGGGATCGTCGTACAGCACACGGTCATGAAGGACGGAGATGCCGTAGGAGGACAGGACGGCAGCGATCTCATCACCCACGCGGATCATATTCACCGAGTTGTCCGCCGTGCGGCAGGTGCCGGTGGGGGCGTACTCCTGCCCTTTGGGCATGGTGTAGGCCTCGCTGCCGTGGGTGTGGACGATCAGAACCTGGGGCGCGTCGTCGGAGAGTGCGGCGGCGAAGCTGCCGTCGAACCAGGCGGGGTCCAGCGCCTTGGTGGAGTTGTTTTTGATAAATACGTCACCTACCTGCACAAAGCCGGAGGGGGAGGTGGGGGCGATAGTCTGGGACGCGGCGCCGTTGTCGGCATCGTCCCGGGGCGCATCTGGCAGGGAGGGCTGCGGCGTCTCCTCCGGCTCCTTCCGGGACGTGTCGGGCTCCGATACGGGGGCCGCGTCATCGGACGCAGGAAGGGAGGATACCTCCGCCCAGGCGGACAGCAGCAGCGGAGACTCTCGCAGGGCCAGCATGGCGGGCAGAGCCAGCGCGTCCACCGGAAACGTGTCGCCCAGCTCCCAGCGGAGCAGAGCCACCGGCAGGCGGGCGGAGTCGCGGACGGCGGCAATCGCGCTGCGCAGGCTGTCGGCACCGGCGGTGACGGCGGTGATCCACAGCGTGGCGGCGGCCAGAACAATGGCGGCAAGACGGGTAAAGCGGCTTTTTTTCACAGGTATCCCTCCTCTGCGGTATAGACAAGCCTATGCGGCAGCGGAGCGGGATATGATTTTTTCCTTGCAAAACGGGGCGAAAAGCGGTATAATGCAAAAAAGACGAATATGGCTCATATAGTCCC
The DNA here is from genome assembly GCF_057856985.1 of Vescimonas sp. Taxonomy (NCBI): domain Bacteria; kingdom Bacillati; phylum Bacillota; class Clostridia; order Eubacteriales; family Oscillospiraceae; genus Vescimonas; species Vescimonas sp. The sequence continues at coordinate 11,966 of NZ_DBLZXX010000023.1, read as the reverse complement.
GCAGCAACGGTGCGGGACGTTTCTACGGCGCCGCCGACGGCGCCACTATGGGTGTTCTGACAGTGTGCAGAACGCCTTTTTATTTTTCACGGGAGGTACGAGTCATGACACAGGTGCTGCGCGGAAACATCGTTCACGCCCCCAAGATGGGAGAGCTGTCCATCCTGGAGCACGGCTGCTTGGTGTTGGAGGACGGCGTGATACTGGCGGTCTGTTCCGATCTGCCCCAGGAGCTGGAGGGGGCAGAGCTGCGGGACTACGGCGACCGGCTGCTGATGCAGTCCTTCGTGGACATGCACCTCCACGCGCCGCAGTACCCCATGCTGGGCATGGGAATGGACTTACAGCTGCTGGACTGGCTGAATACCTACACATTCCCCACGGAGGCGCGGTTCGCCGACACGGACTACGCCCGCAGGGTGTACCGGCGGCTGGCCAGCGACCTCATCACCAGCGGCACCACGAGGGTGTGCATGTTCTCATCCCTCCACACGGAGGCCACGTGGATCTTGATGGATGAGCTGGAGAGGGCCGGCGTCACCGGCTATGTAGGCAAGGTGAACATGGATCGCAATGGCCTGCCCGGGGTGCTGGAGGAAACCACGGAGGAGTCCATCCGCGAGACGGTGCGGTGGCTGGACGGGTGCCATTTTGAACACGTCAGGCCCATCATCACGCCGCGGTTCACGCCCAGCTGCACCGATGAGCTGATGACGGCGCTGGGCCAGCTGGCCCGGGAGCGGGGACTGTATGTGCAGTCTCATCTGTCGGAGAACACCCGTGAGATCCAGCTGGTGCGGGAGCTGCACCCCGACTGCAGGCAGTACTGGGAGACTTACGACAAGTACGGATTGTGGAAGGATCACACGGTGATGGCCCACTGCGTCCACTCCGACCAGCGGGAACGGGCGGCCATCCGCGACGCCGGTGTAGTGGTGGTACACTGCGCAGATTCCAACGTGAACATCTGCTCCGGCCTGTGTCCCGTGCGGCAGATGGTCAACGAGGGGCTGTGGGTCACGCTGGGCAGCGACATCGCCGGCGGTGCGCAGCTGCCCATGTACAAGGTCATCACCATGTCCATCCGCACCTCCAAGGCACGGCGGGTCACGGACGGCTGGCACCCCGATTTCCTGACAGTGCCGGAGGGATACTATCTGGGTACCACGGCGGGACACAAATACTTCGGCGCGGGGGACGGCTTTGCGGTGGGGGATAAGCTCCACGCGGTGGTCATCGATGACGGCGACTTCCCCGAGGCCAGCCATCCCCTGTCGGTGAGGGAGCGGTTCGAGCGGGCTATCTACATGACCCACCGGCACAACATCGTGTCCGTCTGGTCCGACGGGCGGGAGGTCGTGCGGAGGTAACAGCGCAGAAAAGGGGGCGGCGGAAGCCGTCTCTTTTTTTGAAGCGTTTTGTGCGAAACAGGGAAAATGCGCAAAACGGCAGAGGCGGCGCGTTGACAGACGGCCATCGCGGGATTATAATAAAGAGGAAAGTTGGAATGCCGTCGGAAAATGTCCCTGATGCGGGGCGGAAACAGACGGACATACTGTGAAGCGAATTAACTTTACAGAGACTGTGAAACGGTGAAAACTACGATATAAGGAGGCTGCACATGAAAAAGGTTCTGGAGATCGCCGCCGGTGCGGCGAAGAAGGCGGCCGGCACGGCGCTGGCGCTGGTGGGCAAGGGCTTTTCCCTGTGCCTGTCCGCTGTACGGCACGCGGCTGCGGCGGCGAGACATCTCACCGCCAAGGTGACGGGCAAGGCGGCGCACTGCGTGGGCGGTAAGATCAAGAAGGCGGCGGCACCGGCGCTGAAGGGCGTCATGATCGCGTCCGCCGCGGTGACGGTGTTGTCCTGCGTGGGCTGGCTGGTGGCCCGTCGGGACTGAGAAACCGCAAACGGTACAAGACGGGGAGGTGCGCTGCGCATCTCCCCGATATGTTATGAAAAAAGGAGTGTCCTGTATGGAAAGAAAGGAATTCAAAGCGGAGTCCAAGCGGCTGCTGGACCTGATGATCAACTCGATCTATACCCACAAGGAGATCTTCCTGCGGGAGATCATCTCCAACGCCTCTGACGCCATCGATAAGCTGAGTTATCTCAGTCTCACCGACGATAAGGTGGGCATCAGCCGCGACCAGTTTGCCATCACGCTGGCAGTGGACAAGGAGAAGCGGCTGCTGACCGTCAGCGACAATGGTATCGGCATGGACCAGAGCGAGTTGGAGAACAATCTGGGCGTCATCGCCTCCTCCGGCAGCCTGCGGTTCCGACAGGAGATGGAGGGCGAGGCCGCCGCGGACACCGACATTATCGGCCAGTTCGGCGTGGGCTTCTACTCCGCGTTCATGGTGGCCGATGAGATCACCGTCATCACCAGAAAGTATGGTCAGGAGCAGGCGTGGAGGTGGCAATCCACCGGCGTGGACGGCTACACCATCGAGCCCTGCGAGAAGGAGACAGTGGGCACCGACATCATCATGCACATCAAGGCAGACGGCGAGGAGAAGGAGGAGTACAGCCAGTACCTGCGGGAGCACACGCTGTACGCGCTGGTGAAGAAGTACTCGGACTACATCCGCTTCCCCATCCGCATGGAGATGCCCCATTCCGTTCGGAAGGAGGGCAGCTCCGACGAAAAACCGGAGTACGAGGAGAAGTACGAGTGGGAGACGCTGAACAGCATGGTGCCTCTGTGGCAGCGGAAGAAAGGCGATGTGACAAAGGAGGAGTACGACGAATTTTACCAGCAGCGGTTTGCCGACCCCCATCCGCCGCTGAGCGTTATCACCGTGTCCGCTGAGGGCGCTGTGACCTACAAGGCCATGCTGTTTATCCCCTCCGCGGCCAACGGGAGGTACTACACCGAGGACTATGAGAGCGGCCTGCAGCTGTACTCCGCCGGTGTGATGATCATGGACAAGTGCGCCGACCTGCTGCCGGACTGCTTCAACTTCGTCCGCGGCGTGGTGGATTCGCCGGATCTGAACCTCAACATCTCCCGCGAGCTTTTGCAGCATGACCGGCAGCTGAAGATCATCTGCGCCAATCTGGAGAAGAAGATCCGCGGGGAGCTGGAGCGGATGCTGCGGGACGAGCGGGAGAAGTATGAGCAGTTCTGGCAGAGCTTCGGCCGCCAGCTGAAGGTGTGCGCCATGGACAACTACGGCGCCAAGAAGGAGACGCTCCAGGATCTGATGCTGTTCTACTCCTCCACGGAGAAGAAGCTGGTGACGCTGGCGGAGTACGTGGGCCGCATGAAGGAGGATCAGAAGTTCATCTATTATGCCTCCGGCGATACGGTGGAGGCCATCGATCATATGCCGCAGACAGAGCTCTTAAAGGAGCACAGCATGGAGATCCTGTACTTCACGGACAAGGCGGACGAGTTCCTGGCCGATATCCTGCGGACGTATCAGGACAAGCCCTTCCGCTCCGCCATCGACGGAGATCTGGAGCTGGGCGATGCCCAAAAGCCCGATGAGACGGAGCACTACAAGGACGCCTTCGACTTCATCAAGGAGACGCTGGGCGGCCGCGTGGACACCGTGAAGGCATCCACCAAGCTCAAGACCCATCCGGTGTGCCTTACCAGCGGCGAGGGCGTCACCTTTGAGATGGAGAAGTACTTCACGGCGGTGCAGCCGGAGCTGGGCCTGAAGGCCAAGCGCATTCTGGAGATTAACGTGGACCATCCGGCGTTCCTGGCCTTCGAGGCGGCGCGGGTGACGGACCCCGAAAAGGCCAAGAAGTACGCGGAGATCCTCTACAACCAGGCCGTGCTCATCGCGGGCATGCCCATCGAGGATCCGTCGTCCTACACCGACCTGCTGTGCTCCCTGTGGCAGTAAAGCAACAGAAAAAAACCTCCCCTGACCGGCGGTCGGGGGAGGTTTTTTATCAGGCGTATTTCTTCTTTTTCACCGTTATGGAGAGGAGCAGGGCGGCGCTGCACACGCAGGCTGCGCTCCACAGTGCCACGCGGCTGCTGTCCGCTGTCCTGGGGGAGGACACGCCCACTGCGGCGGTGCGGTCTGCGCCGGTAGAGGTATGGACCTGGTAGGTGATGCACACGGGAGACATGCTGGTGAACCGGACAAGGATGCCGCCCTTGGTACTGGTTCCCTTCAGCGTCTCGATCTGGCCCGCGCGCTCACCGGAGGTGATCATGTGGGTGATGACAAAGGTGCGGCTGCGGTTCGTGCCCTGGGGATAGGGAAGGAGCACCTCCACGCCCTCGGCGGGGAAGTTTTCCGGCGCCACCGTGGTCAGGGTGCCGTCGTCACCGCGTGGACTTGAAGCCGCCGGTACAGTCGGCATAGGTGGGGTCGTGGAGTGTGCTGCCGGTTGTCACAGGGAGATGCGGCCACGGCGCTGACAGGCAGCAGGTAGATCAGCAGGGCAAGGAAAAACGCAGTCCATTTCTTCGTGATGGAATCCCTCTCTTATGTGATTTGTGCCGTAAAACAAGCGCCCTCGGCTAAGTGCGCCGGAGTTTGCAAATCCATTATACCGCATCTGGTGCGTATTGGAAAGGTTTGCCTGGAAGATGCTGGAAAATGTAGGGGGCGTGTTTTGCAGTTAGAAATGCGTTAGAAGAGCAGAGGACGGCTACCTGATCTGGGCAAAAAGAAAACCTTGAAACCATTGTGGTTTCAAGGTTTTCTTTGGTGGAGATAAGCGGGATCGAACCGCTGACCTCTTGAATGCCATTCAAGCGCTCTCCCGGTTAGTGCGGTTACATACCCCCTAAACCGGGTCAAAAGAGCGCTTCAATACGCGGGTACCCCCAAAACACACCCTGAATGTCTTTCATTATAGTCAAAGAAAGCCCGTATATCAAGGAAAATAATTTTTCGGCTTTGCGTCCCTCCACGGCATGATATAATTTTTGTGTCCATGTTGGAAAGGAGGTGCAGGCATGGAAAAAGAATATATTGCCGGAGAGCCTCAACGATACGAAATTGGCGGTCGAGTTTTTATCGTTGAGCCACGGTACAGGAAAGACGGTGAAAGCATGGCAGACATCTTGCTAAAGCTGATGTTTGCCGACTTGGACGAAGAGATGCGAGCAACAAATAAAACTATAACAGACTAAAATTGAAAGTATCAATCTGGCAGTCAGCAAGAGGTTATTTATTCTAACAAAAGCTCCCGTTGCCTAAATCTTTATAGGCAGCGGGAACTTGCTGTTGATAGATTAAAATCTTTCTTTACGCATACGCTTGCATACACGAAAAAAACTGATACTACAACAATCTGATTAGATTTCTGTTTCTGATTGTGGGACAATAGGTCTAATTGCAGTCAATGTATATAACAATTTTTCTTCTCGTGTCATAGAGTCGGAGCCAATGCGTATTTCAATATCTGCTTCGACACTCTGCGGAACAGAGAACACGCTACTGCTGAGGGCTGGTGTAAGTTGCCCTTTAATGCTCTCATTGCTGACAGTAATAAATTCAAAACTGCAACGCTCTACATTCGCACCTACAAGCCGACCACAAACCGTAATTGGCTCAACAATTTCTTCGATTTCAGAATTAATAAGAATAAGATTAGAAGATAATTCTTTTGTTGAGAAATGTTTAATAAATGTCTCGTTATTGGGCGATGCATTGTTAATCTTTATGCCTGTCTTGCTCGACAACAACGACTGCAATAAAGCTCTATATTTAACTGCTACTCGAGGATTCTGTGTTGAAAGGAACTCACGCAGTCGATCTTTATCATTCGCAGCCATAAACAAATGATTAAAATCTCGAAGCGTTGTCGTCAAAGGCGTTTCACGATGGATGTCACACAGTTCATTAGACTTTAGTCTTATTCCAACCGATGCCGCAAACATCCCTGTTGCACATAGAGCACAATCTTCTTTGATTTTTTTGGGTATTGTCCCGCGTAAACTACCGTTCTTAAAAGCGATTGCATAAATAAGCTGCTGGACATTATTCAACATATCACCTAACACGGCACAAGGGATTTCTGTAATATGTGTGTCATCTTTCTCAAGAGAAATTTCAATAATATCACGCATCTCTTGAGTTGCTTGAACTGCCGGAGTATCTATCGGAGGAAGAACCTCCATGCCTGCTTTAAAGTCAAGCAATTCACCGTATTCGGGCAGAAAATCATCTGTTAAAGTCTTAGGATCAATAGTAGCAACATCAAAGATGTCATTTTCGAGTTCTATTTTCCAAAGAAAAGACTCTGGATTTGTAATTAGATCCCGGATTTCAATAGAGTTCTTTTCTGCTTTCAAAAGGCGGCCTAACGAAATTGGTACAGCCAGCCATGCTGAAGAATCATCATTTTTTGCAGGAACCGCAATAACAAAGTACGGTTGCATAGTTTTTGTCATGCAAGAAAAAATTTGTGGTTCTTCATAGAACAGATAGATGTGGCGGTAATATAAATCACCAATATAAGGGAGCGACGCAAACAATTCACTCACTTATACCACCTCCTCCGTTATGTATTTCAAAAAATGTATGTGGCTTTACTCCATCATATAACCACCAAGTATAGTGGTTTGGATTTGCTCCGCTGGGAGTTCTTAGTAATTTGCCCCGTTGACTATTATTTGATCCACTTGCCACATACTTATATTTACTTCTCAAATTGGGAGACTTGCTCCTCGCACGATTACAATCATCTACAGATCTAAACACAGATAAACCGTATGCGTTGATATTGTCCTTATGCTTTTGCGGGTTAATCAGATAGAAAGATACAAAATCTTGTTCTGTTAGGGTTAAGTTTTTGCATAAACGGAACAAAACACATTCCTCATCTGTTGCTTCCTCGGGAGGGCACTTTGCAGGGAAATATGCTGGAAATTTCAAAGCATTATTATCCATAAAACGCCTCCTAATGATACAACAATACAGTATAATAATAGCAGAAGAATATCCGAAACGCAATAGAAATCTAAATATTGAGGAAACCTGAGAACAACGCTGCCCAACAGGACAACGGGCGGCGTTTTCATATATAAAACCATGAAGGGAGGTCACTTCCACCCGGCCAGTCTGCGGACTGGCTTTTTTTCATGCCACAAAAAGGAGGTTTGCAAATGGCAGATGATAAGAAGAATATTCCCGAGGCAGCCCCGCCCGCCGAGGCTCCCGCTCCTGCGGTAGAAAATGTCGCCGTGCCGGAGCAGCCTGTTCCCGAGCCTGTGCTGACTGACGCGGAGGCGGTCATGCTGGAACACGAGGGGCAGGCGGCGCTCTTTGAAATGGGCGAGGCCGTGCCTGATCCCGCCGACGCTGTTACCCACGCTGAGGTGGAGGAGCCTGCCGCTCCCGAAGTCCCCAAGGCTGGAAAGGAGCAGGAGCAGCCGCCCGTTCCCGGCAAGGATGACCCCGCCCCGGCACATTCCGGCAAGGTGGTGGATTTTGCCGCTGCCCGTGACGAGGCGGCCAAGGAAGAGAAAAAGGCGGTCAAGCAGAAGCCGCCCACGGAAAAGGACAAGGCCGCCAAACCCGGAAGAGGGCGTCCGCCCAAGGAGGGCAAGGCTGCTCCCGATAAGGCCAAGCCGCCCAAACCTCGGGACAAAAAGTCCCAAAGCAAGCCCGTCCCGGAGAAGCCTGCCGTGGATAAGGGCGGTGCTCCCGCTGGCGCGGAGATTACGCCGGAGCCGTCTGCGCCCCGTGACGCCACCCGTGCCGAAAAAGAGGAGATCGTTTATCTCAACCTGTCTGATCTGCACCCGTTCAAAAATCATCCCTTTGGTGTCCGGGACGATGCGGAGATGCAGGGACTTGTGGAGTCGGTCAAGGCGGCGGGCGTCAATCAGCCAGCGCTGGTGCGTCCCCGTGAGGATGGCGGCTACGAGATCATCGCAGGCCACCGCCGCCAGCGGGCAAGTGAGCTTGCCGGGTATCGCAATATGCCCTGTATCGTCCGCAACATGACGGACGATGAAGCCATCCTCGCTATGACGGATGACAACCTCCGTCACCGTGAGCGCATTTTGCCCACGGAAAAGGCGCAGTCGCTCAAAATGCAGGTGGAGGCCATCAAGCACCAAGGCTCCCGTCCCGGCGAGGAGGACAAGGACGCCGGAAAACGTTCCACGCAGGTCGTGGGAGATCGCAACGGTATGAACTACAAGCAGGTGCAGCGGTATATCCGTTTGACTGAGCTTGTGCCGGATTTGCAGAAAATGGTGGACGAGAAAAAGCTGGCGTTCACCCCGGCGGTGGAGATCTCATTCATCCGCCCCAAAAATCAGAGGTATATCGCTGTGTCCATCGAGGGGCAGCAGTCCTCGCCCTCGCTGTCGCAGGCACAGAAAATGCGGGAACTGGACAAGGACGGCAAGCTCAACGGCGATGTGATCGACGGTATTCTGTCGCAGGAGAAAAAGGAGGTAGACAAGGTGATCATCAATAGCGCGGAACTGGAAAAGTATTTCGGCAAGGACAAGTCCCCGAGAGAAATGAAAGACATGATCATTTCTCTGCTGGATGACTGGAAGGCCAAGCAGCCGCCCGAGCTGGGCAAGCCCGAGAAGAAAACGGATCTTGAAAAGTGACCTTGGGACTTTTTGTCCCGAGGTCTTTCGTTTCCCCGGATGGCTCTTTGGGTTATATCCCCCGTCGCCGCCCGTATTTCAGCATGGCCGGGAGCGGGCTGTCAAGGGTGCATCGCACCGCCGTTTTCGGCGGCCAGCCCTTGACCGCCTGTCCCGGCTATGCTTTTTCTCCGGCAAGCGGCGGGGGTATATCCTCCAGAGCCGCCCCCTTTCCCAAGAATGGGAAAGGGCGTGGGGTTTGGGCTGACCTACTACATTATAAATTGGAGGTTTTTACAATGAAACGACCCCTCGCATATATTACCGCCGCATGGTGCGGCAGCGACCACGAAAACACGAAGCTGGCGGCGCAGTATTGCCGCACGGTGTATGAGGCGGGCTTTTCGCCTATCTGCCCGACGCTCTATCAGCCGCTTTTCCTCAATGACGCCGTTCCAGAGGAACATAAGAGCGGTATCGACATGGGGTGCGACCTGCTCCGCCGTTCTCATGTGCTGGTGGTGTGCGGTCATACCGTCACCGAAGCCATGAAGAACGACATCGCCGTTGCCCAGCGGCTCGGGATCACCGCCACCACCCTTGAGGGCATTTTGACCGTCAAGGGACAGGGGCGCAGATAAGATGACGGCGCTCCGGCTGGGGAGCCTGTTCGACGGGATCGGTGTGTTTCCTCTGGCGGCGGTGCGCTGCGGCATTGAGCCGGTATGGGCAAGCGAGATTGAAAAAGCCCCTATCTCTATCACCAAGCGCCACTTTCCCGATATGGCGCACTTGGGGGATGTGACAAAATTGGACGGGCGGGATCTCCCGCCCGTCCATATCATCACCTTTGGCTCACCGTGTCAAAATCTCTCGCAGATCGGCAACCGCAAGGGGCTTGCGGGAGAAAAGTCCAGTCTGTTCTTTCAAGCCATCCGCATTATCCGTGAAATGAGGGAGGCGACAAATGGTCTATTTCCAGCAATCGCTGTTTGGGAAAATGTCATGGGAGCGTTTTCATCAAATGACAGGATGGATTTTAGAGCCGTCCTATCCGCTTTCACAGACACCGATATTCCAATGCCTGCTTCTGGAAGATGGGCAGGAGCCGGAATGGTGCGAGGGCGAACGCCTGACCTCTGCTGGCGGCTCATGGACGCCCAGCATTGGGCAAGCCCCCGGCTGGCACGACGGCAGCGCATCTTTCTTGTGGCAGACTTTGGAGGACGGCGTTCCCACGAAATACTTTTTAAGCCCCGCACAATGCAGTCACTTCCTGCACGTGGCGGAGATCGCGGGCTGCCCGCCGCCTGCGGAGATCGAGGCTCTTTTATTGAAGCAGGGCGGCGTGTACCAATTACCCGACCCTTTCAATGCTTCCGTATGCGGGCGTCCGCCAAGGAGCGGACGGAAACAGCGTTCCGAAACAGCTTCGGACTGCCAACTGACCCTTTTCCCACTCTGTTAGCGGGCGGCATTTCACCCTTTGCCTTTTGGTATGAGGACGATCCCGCAGGGGGCTGCGTCCGCTTTCCCACAGAAACGGAATGTGAGCGGCTCATGGGGCTGCCGGAGGGCTGGACAAGATACGGCGCTGATGGGGAGGAAATTTTATCCTCTCACCGCTATCGGGCGTTGGGAAACGCCATTGCGCTGCCCTGTGCCGAGTACATCATGGCGGGGATCACGGAGGCGCTGACAAAAGGAGGTGCAAATGACGGTATTTGAAGCCTACATCACCAACCTCGGTAAATACGCCGAGGGGCAGCTTGTGGGCGAAACGCTGAAATTTCCGGCCACCACGGAGGAGGTGCAATCGCTCTTAAAGAACATCGGCGTGGACGGTGTGCGGTATGAGGAGTTTTTCATCACCGCCTTTGACGGCGATGTGATGGGCTTATACGACTATCTCGCCGAGTATGAAAACTTGGACGAGCTGAACCATCTGGCGCATCTCATTTCCGAGCTGGACAGCGACGAGATCGAAACGCTGGAGGCCGTACTCAATAAGGGCGACCATACTTCCAGCGTGGCGGACATCATCAACCTTGTTCACAATCTGGACTGCTACGATCTGCACCCCGGCGTGACCGACGATGAAACGCTGGGGCGCATCTATGTAGAGGACATGGAGCTGTTGGATGTGCCGGATAATGTGCTGCCCTACTTCGATTTTGAAGCCTACGGGCGGGATATGCGGATCAACGAGGGCGGCCACTTCGCCCCCACGGGCTATCTGACCCGCAGCGGCGACTTTAAGGAGGTGTACCACGGCATCGAGGATATTCCCGCCGAACACCGCATTTTTGCGTACCCCAAATTGAATATCCGGGAGCAGATGGCGGCCTACAAGGAGGTCATAGACCGTTCCTCTTTGGAGGGCGAACGCCTGCACCCGAGAAAGGAGCATGATGACCGCTGACCTTGGGACATTTTGTCCCGAGGTCATATTTCTACCAGAGAGGAGGCGATGACGGCTGGTAGACGAGGATATTTCCCGGCGCACGATTGCCGTATCGGTAAAGGCGTCGAAGCTGACCGCCCGGGGGCTTGCCTATGCTCTCCGGGCGGTGGGGCGCAAGATCGCCAAGGCACACCGGGCAAAGCAGATGCCCCACGGCAAGCAGACCGTGAAAAAGCTCATGGCGCACGGCACATCCACTAACAGCCTTGAACTGTCCGGGGATACCAAGCTCTTTGACCGGGTAGCCCGGAAGTGGAATGTGGACTATGCCTTTTATCAGACCGAACCGGGGAAATACCTGCTGTTCTTCAAGTCCGGGCAGGCGGACGCTATGACCGCCTGCTTTTCGGAATACTCCCGCAAGGTGCTGGATAAGGCCAAGTCCCGCCAGCCCACGATCCCCGAACAGATGAAGCAGGCGGAACAGCAGCTTGCCAAGGAAAAGCTGCCCAAGGAAAACAGGGCTCCCGCAAAGTCGCAAGACTTTGTGGGAAGAGGAGAAACAACGGAGCGGGCGGATTTCGGACATGAAATGGCCGAAGGAGCAGAGCGGAGTTTGGTTCGACGAAAGGAGGTGTCGTATGACAGATAAGCTCCGTAAATATGTGCTGCCCAACATTCCCTATGTGTTCATCAGCTGGGCGTTCCTCAAGCTGGGGACGGCGTACCGTCTGGCCGCTGGCGCAGGCTTCGGGGAAAAGCTGCTGGGGCTGGGTCAGACTGTCGGCGCAGCCTTTGCCGACTTTGCCCCCGGCCTTGCTCTCTTTGACTGGCTGGTGGGCATTGTGGGAGCGGTGGCGTTCCGCCTGCTGATCTACTTCAAAAGCAAGAACGCAAAGAAGTTTCGCCGGGATGCGGAGTACGGCAGTGCCCGTTGTGGTGCATAATCTTAACTGTAAGGAAAACTATGTGGACGCAGGAGGTATGCACATGAACGAATATAATAAAATTACAGCCCTTTACTCCCGC
>NZ_DBLZXX010000022.1:0-27055 GCF_057856985.1 Vescimonas sp. | reverse complement strand
GATCAGCCAGATTATCAGGCAGCTCGTAACTACTGGAAGGTAACGAAGAAACGCCTGAAGGATGAGGGAAATGAAACGGTTACAGCTTGTAACCAGTTGAAGATGACCGCTTCGGATGGGCGGAAACGTCTGACCGATGTGGCCGACACCGAGCAGCTTCTCCGAATCATCCAGTCCATTCCTTCACCGAAGGCCGAGCCGTTCAAGCTGTGGCTGGCGCAGGTCGGTCGGGAGCGTATCGAGGAGACCATCGACCCGGAGCTGACCATTGACCGGGCATTGGAAACCTATCTCAAGAAGGGGTACAGCCGTGAGTGGATCAACCAGCGGCTGCAGGCCATTCAAGTCCGCAAAGAACTGACGGATGAATGGGATGCCCGCGGTGTGCAGAAGGGCGTAGAGTATGCCATCCTCACGGATGAGATCTCCCGTGCATGGTCCGGCATGTCCACCCGGCAGTACAAGAACCTGAAGGGCTTGAAAAAAGAGAATCTCCGTGATAATATGACCACACTGGAACTGGTGCTGAACATGCTGGCGGAAGCGACTACCACTCAGTTTTCAAGAGATCGCAAACCAACGACTTTCCAAGAGAATCTGGCAGTTGCCAAAGCAGGTGGCCAGGTTGCTGGGCGAACCAGAAAAGACATTGAGTCTCAGTCGGACACACCGGTCATCACCTCCAAGAACGCCGCACAGCTCAATCAGGTCGTGACGGACCTGCTGGAAGGCGCAGTCTCTGACACAACTGAAGAATCAAAAGACAAGTGAGCTCTGCGCATCAAGTTATTCTTGCTGTCATACACCGATTTTTTGAAAGCAATTTCAAAAAATCTATAGTGTTGAGTTATGACAGATAAAGCTCCCGAAACACCTGTGTTTCGGGAGTTTTTTCATGCCCAAAAACAGGTTTTAGCCTTATTTTTAGCCTTATGGGGTCAACCGGCGGAAACTGTACAGATAAAACGCTCCATGCGGTCGGCACTTTCGCGCTTCATCTGGTCAGTCACATGGCCATACACGTCCAGCGTAAAGGCCGCTGTGGCGTGACCCAGATTACCCTGCACCGTCTTGATGTCGTCTCCGGCGCGGATCGCGGCGACTGCGTAGGAGTGACGCAGGTCGTGGAAACGGGCATCAGTCAACGCGGCGATTCAAATCCGGATGTCACCTCCAGAAGAAAACCACCCTGTCGGGTGGTTTTCTTCTTTTGCCTCCGCGGACGGCAATGCGTGTTTTATAGAGGCGGGACTCTACCCCGCTCTGATGCTTTGTCTCCGGCGGCCCCATTTCTTTCAGCAGCGGAAGAAATGGGCGCGGCCGCGCGATGGGGCCAGCGCATCTCTCCCGAAAAATCCTGTTCACAAAACGTTTACAATTTTGGTCAAAGAAAGTCAAAAATTACTATTGACAAAAGTGCGAAGTGTGCTATACTATGGTCAAGGTCAAAGAAAGGCAAAGTCAAAATCGATTTTGCAGAAAGGTGGAAGGCAAGCATGGGTATCTCCGATCTCATCGCCGGATTCATCCAGCAGGAGCTGGACGAGGCCGGCGGCGCGCTGGAGCTCCAGCGCAGCGATCTGGCGCAGCGGTTCAACTGCGTGCCCAGCCAGATCAACTACGTCATGTCCACCCGCTTCTCCCCTGAGCACGGCTACATCGTGGAGTCGCGGCGGGGCGGCGGCGGCTACATCCGCATCACGCGGGTGCAGGTGGACCGGCAGACGCTGCTGATGCACGTTATCAACACCATCGGCGATACGCTGGACTACGCCAGCGCCCGGGCCATCACCCAGAACCTGGTGGACTCCGAAGCCATCAGCCGTGAGCTGGGCCAGTCCATGCTGGCTGCCACCGGCGAGCGGGCCCTGCGCAGCGTCCCCAAGGAGCAGCGCAGCGGACTGCGGGCCGATATTTTCAAACAGATCCTGATCCATTCAGTCTGATTTTTCAGCAAGGAGGTTACGATTATGAGATGTGATCGTTGTGGAAAGAACGAGGCAACGTTCTACTATAAGAGCAATATCAACGGCAAGGTGACGCAGGTACACCTGTGTCCCCAGTGCGCCGAGGAGCTGGGCTACACCGACTCCTTCCGCTCCGCCGGTATGACCGGCGGCCTGTTCGGAGATTTCTTCTCCCGTCCCTTCGGGATGCTGGAGCCGTTCTTCAGCGGGCTGGGCTCCCGCATGCTCACCGAGTTCCCTGAACCGGTGGATGTGCTGGGGCAGGCGCGGGAGAGCACACCGGCTCAGGAGGACACCGGCGACCTGCTGCCCAGGGACGAGCAGGATGCCCTGACCCGGCAGCGCAGGCGCAACGCGCTGCAGACCCAGCTGAATCTGGCAGTGCAGGAGGAACGCTTCGAGGAAGCGGCCAAGCTGCGGGATGAGCTGAAGGCGCTGGAAAAGTAAGTCCGGCGCGGAACACGACAGTAAGAGAGGAAGTGCTTATTTATGAGCGAGAATAAATTCACCCCCCGGGCCGAGGAGGCCCTGCGTCTGAGTCAGGAAGCGGCGGAGGAGATGGGCCACGGCTACGTGGGCTCCGAGCATCTGCTGCTGGGCCTGATCCGCGAGGAGGAGGGCATCGCCCACCGCGTGCTGGCGGAGTATGGCGTCACCGACGAGATGGTGTGCTCCGTGCTGCAGCGCAGCGTGGGCAAGGGGATGTCCGGCGCCGCGCCCAGTCAGGGGCTGACTCCCCGTGCCAAGAGCGTGGTGGAGCTGGCTGTGTCCGAGTCCGCCCGCATGGGCAGCAGCTACATCGGCACGGAGCACCTGCTGATGGGCATCCTGCGCGAGGGCGGCAACATGGCTCTGCGCATCCTGCGCACCATGGGTGTGGATCCCAATAAGATGTACAGCAGCATCGTCAAGAAGCTGCATGATACCCCTCACGCAGCCGCCGGCGGCGCGGCCGCCGCCAACCGTGAGGGCGATAAGAAGAACAAGACGCTGGCCGAGTTCACCCGCGACCTTACCGAGGCAGCGCGCTCCGGCAAGCTGGACCCCGTGATCGGCCGCGACAAGGAGATCCAGCGGGTCATCCAGATCCTGTCCCGCCGCACCAAGAACAACCCTGTTCTGATCGGTGAGCCCGGCGTGGGCAAGACCGCCATCGCCGAGGGGCTGGCCGAGCGCATCGCCTCCGGCGACGTGCCCGAGGAGCTGCTGGACAAGAAGCTCCTGTCCCTGGATCTCAGCGGCATGGTGGCAGGCACCAAGTACCGCGGCGAGTTTGAGGAGCGCATCAAGAACACCCTGGCCGAGGTGAAGAAGGCCGGCAACGTCATTCTGTTCATCGATGAGCTGCACACCATCGTGGGCGCAGGCTCCGCCGAGGGAGCCGTGGACGCCGCCAACATTATCAAGCCGGCACTGGGCCGCGGGGAGATCCGCGTCATCGGCGCCACCACCCTCAACGAGTACCGCAAGTATATTGAAAAGGACGCCGCGCTGGAGCGCCGGTTCCAGCCTGTCACCGTAGGCGAGCCTACGCCGGAGGCCACGCTGGAGATCCTGAAGGGTCTGCGCGACAAGTACGAGGCGCACCATAAGCTGACCATCACCGACGAGGCGCTGGAGGCCGCTGTGCAGCTGTCCAAGCGGTATATCGGCGACCGGTTCCTGCCGGACAAGGCCATCGACCTGATGGATGAGGCCGCGTCTCAGGTGCGCATGACCGCCGAGGCCTCCTCCCCCGACCTGAAGGCGCTGGAGGAGAAGATCGCGGCGCTGCACCGCGAGAAATCCGAGGCCGTGACGGCACAGGACTTTGAGAAGGCCGCGCAGCTGCGTGACATCGAGAAGGACTATCAGGAGCAGGTGGAGATCGAGCGGGACAACTGGCGCAAGCAGATGGCCCAGAACCGCGGCAGCGTCACCGCTGACGACGTGGCCAAGGTGGTGGCCGGCTGGACCGGCATCCCCGTCACCCGTCTCACCGAGGACGAGAGCATGCGCCTGCTGAAGCTGGAGGAGAAGCTCCACCAGCGTGTGGTAGGTCAGGACGAGGCCGTCAACGCGGTGGCCAAGGCCATCCGCCGCAGCCGTGTGGGTCTGAAGGACCCCAAGCGGCCCATCGGTTCGTTCCTGTTCCTGGGCCCCACCGGCGTGGGCAAGACCGAGCTGTGCAAGACGCTGGCCGAGGCCATGTTCGGTGACGAAAACGCCATGGTGCGTATCGACATGTCCGAGTACATGGAGAAGCACACGGTGTCCCGTCTGGTAGGCTCGCCTCCCGGCTACGTGGGCCACGAGGAGGGCGGCCAGCTCACCGAGAAGGTGCGCAGGAAGCCGTACTCCGTGGTGCTGTTCGATGAGATCGAAAAAGCCCACGAGGATGTGTGGAACATCCTGCTGCAGATCCTGGAGGACGGCATCGTCACCGACTCCCAGGGCCGGAAGGTGGACTTCAAGAACACCATTATCGTCATGACCTCCAATGTAGGCGCCAAGAACATCACCGCCGATGCGGCGCGCCTCGGCTTCGACGGCAGCGAGAAGGGTGAAAAGGAGTCCGAGGAGGTGCGGTTCAGCCGCATCCGCGACGCCGTGATGGCCGACCTGAAGCGGACGTTCCGCCCCGAGTTCCTGAACCGTATCGACGAGATCATCGTGTTCCGTCAGCTGACGGAGGACAACATCCGCCAGATCGCCCGCCGTATGCTGGACGTTACCGGCGCGCGCATGGCCCAGCAGGGCATCACGCTGGCAGCGGACGACGACGCCGTGGCCGAGCTGGCCCGGGACGGCTTCGATCCCCAGTACGGTGCGCGGCCCCTGCGCCGTGCCATCCAGAACATGGTGGAGGATGCTGTGGCCGAGAAAATGCTGGAGGGCGAGCTGAAGTCCGGCGACACCGCACACGTGCGGCTGCGGGACGGCAAGGTGGTCATCGAGAAGTAAACAAAAAGAGTGCCTGACGGATTCCTCCGCAGAGCTCCTCATCTGTATAAAACCTCCTATTGCTCTGGTAATCTGGTTGCCAAACCTTTACCAGTATACCGCAATAGGAGGTTTTACTTATAAGGGGCCGGAATCGTTCATGCCCCGGGCGCCCTGCATCCAACAGGAATTCGGTGTGAAGAATTCTGACGCGGCGGTGAAGCCGTCGATCGCCCCCTACCGCTCCAGCACCGGCAGAAGTACCTGTGTGATGAACTTTGCGGGGTCCTTGTGCTGGGGCGGGCCCTCCAGATAAATGCGGCGGATCGTGCCCGCAGGCGTAAGCCCCTGTTCCCGTGCGCTGGTCAGGAGCTGCTTCACCACCGCAGGCAGCTGCTCATACGCACCGTGGTGGTAGAGACTGAGGGCCGGCGCTGCCGGCAGGGTCTCCACGTACTCCCCCCGGCTCTCCGGCGGGATAGCCACGCAGAACGCCACCTGATCCGGTTTGTCGATGGGTGACTCCACCAGGTACATCCGGTGGGAGATGTCTGTGCCATAGAGCCGCATCCCCTCCAGCGCAGTGCTGCGGAGCAGCGTCGTCCGCTCCGCCACGGTGGCCGCCGCGCACACGCGGCGATAGACGGTCTGCGGCAGCAGTCGGATCAGCTTCACCTGCGGCGGCTCCGCGCCGGACCGCTCCCGCAGGCTCTCGATATGCCGATCCAGCTCATCCCGCTGCGCCTCCAGCCGCCGGATCAGCGGTGCCAGCGCGAAGTCGCCGTCAAAATATCCGAGGACATCGCTGAGGGACAGTCCCAGGTTCTGCAGGATGCGGATGGTCCGGAGCTTGACGAAGGTATCAATGGTATAGTAGCGGTTTCCCGTGGCGCCGTCCTTGACATCCGGCCGGATCAGCCCGAATTCCTCGTAGTAGAGGATGGCGCGGCGTGTGATGTTCAGCGCCCGCGCGACTTCGCCGATAGAAAACAGATCTCGTTCTTTTTTCATAAAATCCCCCCGAAAACGCAAAAAACTCTTGCATCGAACGTTAACGTACGGTGTATGATACCATCATACAGAAAATCGGTAAATATGCAAGGATTTTTCACGGGCAGCCGGTGCTGCCCATCCGCACGTCCGCGCATGACCGAAAAAATGCGAGCACATACGCTGAAGGAGGCCCACATGAAGAAACGAGTATTGAGTCTGTTCATGGCACTGGCGCTCTGCCTGACCATGCTGCCCACGGCGGCATTCGCAGAGACGTCCGATGCCGCCGCACAGACGGCAGGCGGCACCGCTGATACCGGCGGCGCCTACACCATCGACAAGGACACCGCCGCGCCGGATCAGGAGGAGCGCGATGCGCTGTCCGTATGGGCCTTGCGCGCGGAGAGCAGCGAACACGCCCACTGCGTCTGCGGCGTCAAGGGCTGCGAGAAGTGGTTAGCCACCTATGGCTCCCACACCAAAACCATCTCCTTCTCCGACAATGCGATCTCGCAGGACGCTGAGGGACTGAAAATAAACGGCACGGTATGGGAGAAAAGGGAGCTCAAAACCTCCGACAATACCGTTGTCGGATATTATTACAGGCTCCCTGCGGGCGACTACTATCTGACCACCGACCTCGATCTGGAGGACGCTTATATCGCCACCGCCACAGGGACAGTCTACCTCTGTCTGAACGGTCACAGCATCCAGACCACCGCTAAGCGCACGATCTATGTCAGCAATGAGCAGACGACGGCGACGCTGAACCTGTGCGACTGCAAGGGGACCAGCGGCACCTACGGTGAGATCACCCATACAAGCGGCGCCAGCGGTGTCGGCGTAGAGGTGCGTACCGAGAATAAATTCAATATGTACGGCGGCCGCATTACCGGCAACAACAGGAGCGGTGTGGATACGAGCGGCGGCTATTTCACCATGTACGGCGGTGAGATCACCGGCAACAGCATCAGCAACAGCGACGCCCAGGGCGGCGGCGGTGTGGCCATCGGAGGCCAGTCGTTCACCATGTACGGCGGCAGCATCTCCAACAACAGCGCCGACTATGGCGGCGGCGTGGGCTGGTACAGCTACGGCAAGTTTTATATGTACGGCGGCGAGATCACCGGCAACACCGCCACTACTGCGGGCGGCGGCGTGTATACGCGCAACGACCGCGTCTATGTCAAGGGCGCGGTAAAGATCACCGGCAACTCCACCACAGACGGCAAGGCCAATAACGTCTGCCTGGGCAGCGTAAGCGGCTACCCCAGTGATCATTTCGTCCTGGACGGAGCGCTGAAGGAGGGTTCGAAGCTGGGCGTGACGCTGGGGAGCGGTCACGATGGCCTGATCACCGAGGGCTGGAAAACCAAAATGCCGGATGTGACAGCCGACCAGCTCACCGATCACTTTATCTCGGACGCTTCCGGAATGAAGTTCGACCTGAACAGTGCCGGCGAGGTGACGCTGACCGCGATCCCGCACAAGCACCTCCTCTGCGGCACGGCATGCAGCCATGGCGGGGAGCAGCACACCAAGGTCCTGACCTGGACGGCCGTTTCCGACCTGAGTGAGATCACCAAGGCGGGTCACTACTACCTGACCCAAGACATCAAAACGACGGGTATCTGGGCGCCCGCCAACGGTGTGGTGCTCTGCCTCAACGGCCACAGCATCATCCATACAAACCATGGCTATACCATCATGGTCCGCAAAGACTATACCTTCACCCTCTGCGACTGTAAGGGCGACAGCGCCGAGTACGGCAGGATCACCCACGCGGAGCAGGCCGACGGCACAAAATACAGCGGCCGGGGCGTATATGCCATCGGCACCTTCAACATGTACGGCGGCAGCATCTCCGGCAATGTCAGCTCGGACAGCAGCGGCGTGCTTCTTGACAACGGATCCAACAGCGGGGGCAAGGGCACCGCATTCAATATGTATGGCGGCGAGATCACCGGCAACACCGCCACCAATGGCGCGGGCGGCGGTGTGTCTGTCTTCGCCAACAGTCCCTTCCGCATGTACGGCGGCAGCATCTCCGGCAATACCGCCAAGTACGGTGGCGGCGGCGTGTATGTCGGCAGCGGAAGCGTCTTCACCGTCTCCGGCAGCGTGACCATCACCGGCAACACCGACAATGACGGCAGCGCCTGCAATGTTCAGCTGGCCAAGGGCAATACCACAGGCACGACTTTCGCCATCGGCGAGGGCGGTCTGGCTGAGAGCGCCCGCATCGGCGTGACCGCTGATGCTGCGCCCGCCATCGGTGAGCATATTGCCGTTGCCACCGGCGCGGACAATGGCTATTACGAGGGCAGCATCACCAGCGATGCCGGCGGTCAGTACGGCATTCTGCGGGAGGGCGACGAGGTCAACCTCTACAACGGCCTGCCCCACAAGCACCTCCTCTGCGGCACGGCATGCAGCCATGGCGGGGAGACGCACACCGATGTCCTGACCTGGACGGCCGTTTCCTCCCTGAGCGAGATCACCAAGGCGGGTCACTACTACCTGACCCAGTCCGTAACGCAGAGCAGCGAGTGGCAGCCCGTGGACGGCGTGGTGCTGTGCCTGAACGGCTACGACATCATCTGCAGCAAGGACGGCGCCAACACGATCAAGCTGGCCAACGGCGGCAGCTTCACCCTCAGCGACTGCAAGGGCACCGGCAGGATCACCCACGCCGACGGGCTCACCGGTACCGGCGTGTATCTGGACCCCGACGGCACCTTCACCATGTATGGCGGCAGCATCTCCGGCAACAGTGCCGCCGAAAAGGGCGGCGGCGTATACATGACCCGCAGCACGTTCCGCATGCTGGGCGGCAGTGTCTCCGGCAACAAGGCCAAATACGGCGGCGGTGTATACGTATACAGCGGCGTGTTCACCCTGTCCGGCGGCACGGTCTCCGGCAACTCGTCCGATGAGGATGGCGCCGGCGTATATACGGCCGGTACGTTCAACATGACCGGCGGCTCTGTCTCCGGCAACTTCACCACCGATGCCGCGGTCACCGGCTTCGCCACCAAGCGCGGCGGCGGCGTGTACGCGGCCCATGTCTTCAACATGTCCGGCGGCACCATCTCCGGCAACACGGCGGCGGAATATGGCGGCGGCGTGTACGTCATCCTGAGCGCCACGTGTACCATTACCGGCGGCACCATCTCCGGCAACACCTCCGGCAACAGCAAGGGCGGCGGCGTGTGCGCCGAAAACAAGCTCACCGTGTCCGGCGCGCCGTGCATCACCGGCAACCTGGGCAAGGACGGCGCGGCCAACAACGTCTATCTGGGCCGCCGCGAGATCATTCATGTGGGCGGCGCGCTGGAGAGCGGCGCCAGCATCGGCGTCACCACGGCAGATCCCGTCATCGACGGCAGCTATGTCCGCGTCGCCGACGGCACGGGGCTGGCGGCGGATACCACCTCGTATTTCACCAGCGATGCCTATCCCGGCTGCACGAAGCGGCTGATGGGTGACAGCGTCATCTTCTCCAGCGGCACCCTGCACGAACACGCTGTCTGCGGCAGATCGGACTGCACGGACGCGGCCCACGGCAATACAGCCTGGATCCCCCTGACCTCCGTTGACGGCAAGCTGCTGTACGGTGGGGCCAATGCCTCCAAAAACGGCGATTCGTACATGCTCTACGCCGGCAATTATTATCTGGCCGCCGACATCGAGCTGGACGGCCGGCTCTTCCTGGCCGGTGATGTGAACCTCTGCCTGAACGGAAAGCAGATCACCACAACGAACACCTCGGTATCCGCGGTGGTGGATGACCACTGGGGCCTGACGCTCTGCGACTGCCGGGGCAATGGCCGGATCGCCGCGCCCGGCGAGACTGTGAACGGCGTGTCCTCCAGCCAGAGCTTCACCATGTACGGCGGCACCATCTCCGGCGGCCGGTACGGCGCATACATCTACGATGACCACGGCGCTTTCCGTATGCTGGGCGGCAAGATCACCGGCAGCCAGACCGGTATTTACCTCAACTCCAGCCGGAATTCGCTGACCGTTGGCGGCGATGCCAACGTCACCGGCAGCACCAGAAATGTGTATCTGGACTCCGGAGTCCTCACCATTGATCCCAGCCTGACCCAGGCGGCCCGCATCGGCATCACCACATCCCGCCAGCCCACGGACGATGTGCCGGTCCAATTCGCCGCCGGTGCGTCCAACACGGCGCTGGACTACACCAAAATTTTCCTGCCGGATGCGTCCGGACAGGGCTATGTGGTCACGCAGGAGCAGGATAAGCTCTATCTCCGCAAGCACCAGCACAGCTGGGCCTACACCGCCAGCGGCACCACCATTACCGCCGCCTGCACCAACGCGGACGGCACCTGCCCCGACACCAATGGCGGCAGCGTGACGCTGTCGGCCCCTGACCAGACCCTGTTCTACAACGGCATGGCCCGCGCGGCGTCCTGCACCAGCAGCCTGACCACCGGTGACGCCGCCATCATCACCTACTACGCCAAGCCGGCGGATACCACCGCTCTCTCCGGCGCACCGGTCAACGCCGGCGACTACATTGCCCGCATCCAGCTGGGTGAAGCCTCCGTCAGCGTGTCCTACACCATCGAAAAGGTCCGCCTGCTGGTGACCGCCAACAGCACGGTCATCGACTACGGCACCGCTCCCATGAACGACGGTGTGAGCTGCCAGGGCTTCGTCAACAACGAGGACATCGACGATCTGGACGGAACGCTGACCTACGCCCACACCTACCGCCAGTTTGATGACGTGGGCGAGTATACCATCACCCCCGGCGGCCTGACCTCCGACAACTACGACATCTCCTTCCTGCCCGGCACGCTGGAGGTGCGGCCCCGCACTGTCACGCTGACGTGGCACAACACGGAGGGCCGTATCTACGCCGACGATGAGGGTGCGATTACCGCCACCGTCAGCAATGCCGTCAACGGCGACCGGATCGGCGTCACCGTCACCGGCGGTGAGCTGACCGCCGGCACTCACACCGCCGCCGCCACCGGTCTCACCGGCGACAAGGCCAAGAACTACCAGCTGTCCACTGTTGACGCGGACAGGACCGTGCAGTACACGGTGGCTCAGGCGGCCCAGACCCTGACCTTCGCCCAGCAGGGCAGCCTGACCAGGACCTACGGCGACGACGCCTTCTCCAACGCGGCGTCCAACAATCGCAGGGACGGCGGCAGCATCACCTACGCCAGCAGCCGCGAGAGCGTGGCCACGGTGGCCTCCGACGGCACCGTCACCATCCACGCGGCGGGCGAAGCCACCATCACCGCCACCGCCGCGGAAACCGCCAACTATCAGCAGAGCGCGGCGTCCTATACCCTGAGGGTGTCCCCGAAGGGCGTCACCATCACCGGCCTGCAGGCGGAAAGCAAGACCTACGACGGCACTGCCGCCGCCGTCATCACCGGCACACCCGCCCTCTCCGGTCTGATGGCCGGGGATGACGTGACCGTGGACGCGGCCCGTGCCGCTGCCGCCTTTGCCGACGCCGACGCGGGAACCGGCAAGACCGTTCTTCTCTCCGGCTACGCCCTCACCGGCTCTGACGCGGCCAACTACACCCTGATCGCCCAGCCCACCGGCATCACGGCGGACATCACCAAGGCCGCCATCACCGTGACTCCCGACGCCGGTCAAAGCAAGACCTACGGTGAGAACGATCCCACGCTGACCTTCGCCGTCTCTGCCGCGGCCAACGGCGAGTCCCCCGCCTTCGACGGTGCGCTGACCAGAGTCTCCGGCGAGAACGCGGACAGCTACGCCATCACCATCGGTTCCCTGAAGCTGGCGGACCGCGGCGCCTTCAAGGCCGATAACTACACGCTGGCGCTGGCCCCCGACACCGTTTACTTCCGCATCGACAGGGCGCTTCACGCCGACGTGACCGCCAGCGGCGCGGCCATGTACGGCAACGCCGGTTCCGTGGATCTGCGCAGTCTCATCGCCGATGGCGGCGCGGCCTCTCTGGGCGATGTGACCGATACCGACAGCGTGCTGGACGGCGCGCCCGCCGTCAGCGGCAGCACCCTCCGCTTCGCCTTCCGGAACGAACCGGCCAACGCGGATAAGACCGCCGTCATCGCGGTCCATGTCACCGGCGCGGACAACTATCTGGATTACACCATCACCGTCACCGTCACGGTGGACAGCCGTATCGTTCCCACCGGCCAGCCCACCCTTACGCCCGCCGCCATCACCTACGGCCAGCCGCTGCGCACCATCGCGCTGTCCGGCGCACTGCGGGACGGCGACACCGTTGTGGAGGGTACCTTCGTCTGGAACACGCCGGACGTCATCCTGCCCGCAGGCAGCCAGACCGCCGAGTGGACCTTCACGCCCAGCGGCAGCCGCTACGCCACCACCTCCGGCACCGCCTCCGTGACGGTGCGCGAGGCCGCGCTGACGGATGTTTCCGTCCGTCAGGACGGCGCCCTGACCTACACCGGTACCGCCCTGAGCGCCCCGGTGATCACCTCCGCCGCCACCGTGGACGGCTCCGTCGTCACCTTCACGTACAGTCTGTCAAAGGACGGCGCCTACGGCGATGCCGTTCCGGCTCTCACCGATGTGGCTGCCCACACCGTGTGGTACAAGGCCGAAGCCGCCAACCATGAGACTGTCACCGGCAGCTTTACCATCACCATCGGCAAGGCGGCGCTGACCAGCGTCTCCGTCCGGCAGGACGGCGCACTGGCCTACAACGGCAAGGCCCAGTCCGCCCGGATGGCCGCCTCCGCTGCCACCGTGGACGGCTCCGCCGTCACCTTCACGTACAGCGCGGAGGAAAACGGCATCTACGGTCCCGCCGTACCGGCCTTCTCCGCCGTGGGCACCTACACTGTGTGGTACAAGGCTGAGGCCGCCAGCCACGAGGCCGTCACCGGCAGCGTGGACATCACCATCGACAAGGGTGTCCTGCCCGATCCCACCGTCACGGTGGATGTGACCAACAACTACGCCGCCGCATACAGCGTGGACCTCCGCGCGGTGCTGGATGCCATCCTGCCCGCCGGCTGCCAGCTGGGCGCGGTGGAGTACGGCGGCCTGAACTTCGAGGGCGATGAGACCTATTACGATGTCATGCGCAGCACCCTCTCCAACAAGGGTGTGCTGACGCTGGCCATCAATGCGGTGGACACCGATACGGAGGGTCTGGCGGCCACGGTGAGGGTCATCGTCACCACCGGCAGCTATCAGGACATCACCATCACGGTGCGGCTCAACGCGGTGAACAAGACCGTTCCCGCCGGCGGCCCCACCCTCAGCAGGACCACCCTGGACTACGGCCAGCGGCTGGGCACCATCCGCCTGTCCGGCGCCATGCAGGACGGCGACACCGTGGTGAAGGGCGTCTTCACCTGGGCGGAACCCTCCCTCTGCCCCGCCAGCGGCAGCTATGACGCGGAGTGGTTGTTCACCCCCGAGGACGACAGCCGCTATGCCGCCGTCAGCGGCACATCGGCCATCACCGTCAATGCGCCCGCCGGAAAGACCTACAACGTGGGCGGCACTGTGCTGGAATACGGCATCACCGGCAGCTCCGAGCAGCCTCTGGAGGGTGCAGTCGTCACCATCCGCAGGGGCATGGACATCTACGGCCAGTCTCAGGCTACCGACGCGGACGGCCATTTCCACATCGGTCAGCTGCTCCCCGGCACGTACAACGCGGTGATAGCATACAGCGGTAAGACCGTCACCGCCAAGCTCCAGATCGTGGACAAGGACGCGGTGCTGACCGTCCGCATCCCCCGCGAGGATGTCAGCAGCGAGCTGGAGATCGCGGACCCCACCGACCTTACGGAGCACACGGTGGTGGGCGGTCTGGACGCCGAGGCCGAGAAGCAGTTCTCCGACATGGGTGATGCCTCCGTCGCCCTCAGCATGACCATCCGCGAGCAGCCGCAGGATGACAGCAGCGCCGCTCAGAATGCCATCCGCGAGCTGGTGAAGAACAAGACGCTGCGCTTTGTGGACATGACCCTTACCATGGTCCGAAATGGCCAGCTCTCGGAGCTGAAGGACGCGGGGACCGTGCTGGAGATCATCCTCCCCTGCGACACCAGCCGCAGCATCACCGTGGCGCGCTGTCACGCGGACGGTAACGGTCAGGCGCAGCCCATGCTCCTGACCCAGAGCACCACCGGCGCGGAGGGCACGTTCTACGTCGACCGCGAAGGCCAGTGCATCCATATCTTCGCCAGCAAGTTCTCTACCTACGCCATCGGCTATGGCCGCACCTCCAACAGCGGCCACGTGCCGGATGACGGCGAAAAAACCTCCCCCACTACCGCCGATGCGGGCCTGCTGGCCTATGGCATAGCGGCGCTGGGCAGCTATACCGGTACGGCGCTGCTGCTGCGCCGCCGCAAGCGCGAGGACTGAACAGGCGCACGAAGCAAAGCCGCCGCCCCGGACACCGTTCTCGGTGTCCGGGGCGGCTCCCTTTCCGCTCTCTTTCTCAAATGCGATTTGACTTTTGCGGCACGTTTTGTTATATCGCAGGCAGAGCAAGCGAACCACAGTATTTGGTGATCCAGAGCCGGAAGATGCCGGATACCTCCCGTAAAGCCCCTTGCACATCCGCCCCTCCGCTGGTACAATACAGGAAAATACCGCAAGGAGGGGCAAACATGATCCTGTACTTTTCCGGCACCGGCAACAGCCGCCACGCGGCCCAGCGCATGGCGGACGCGCTGGGCGACACCCTGCTGTCCCTGAATGACCGCATCCGGAGCGGCGACACCTCGCCCGTTGAAACGGGTGAGCGTCTGGTCATCGTCACCCCCACCTACGCCTGGCGCATCCCCCGTCTGGTGCGGGACTGGCTGCTGCGCACGGAGCTCACCGGCGCAAAGCAGGCGTGGTTCGTCATGACCTGCGGCAGCGAGATTGGCCGCGCCAACCACTATAACCGCCAGCTCTGCGCTGAAAAGGGCCTGACCTGCATGGGCACGGCCCAGCTGGTGATGCCGGAGAACTACATTGCCATGTTCGGCGTGCCTCAGGCGGAGGAGGCCCGCCGCATCGTGGCGCGTGCAGAGCCGGACATCGACCGCGCCATCGCTGCCGTCCGCGCCGGACAGCCCTTCTCCCCCACCCGCGATCACCTCTACGACCGCTTCATGAGCGGGCCGGTGAACCCCATTTTCTACGCCGTCTGCGTCAAGGCGGGGCCCTTCACCGCCAGTGATGCCTGCACCGGCTGCGGCCAGTGCGTCCGGCGATGTCCCACCAACAACATCGTTCTGCGGGAGGGCAAGCCGGTCTGGGGCAAGGACTGCACCCACTGCATGGCCTGCATCTGCTACTGCCCCGCTGAGGCCATCGAGTACGGCAAAAAGAGTCTCGGCAAGCCCCGCTATCACTTTGAAGTCTTGTAATCAGCACACGGAGGGAAACCCATTATGACACTCTACATCAACGCCTGTGCCCGTCCCGACTCCCGCACGGACCGTCTGGCCCGCGCCCTGCTGGCCACGCTGGGAGACTACGAGGAGCTGCGGCTCTACGATCTGCCCCTGCTGCCGCTGAACACGGAGCGCCTGGCCCGCCGCGACGCCCTGCTGGCGCGCCGCGCCTATGACGACGATTTTTTCCGCTGCGCCCGTCAGTTCGCGGCGGCGGACAAAATCGTGCTGGCCGCGCCCCTGTGGGACCTGTGCTTTCCGGCGCAGCTGAAGCTCTATCTGGAGAACATCTACATCACCGGCATCGTCACCCGCTACGATGAGGCGGGCTGCCCCGTGGGCCTGTGCCGCGCTCAGAAGCTATACTACGTCAGCACCTCCGGCGGCCCCTACGACCCGCGATTCAGCTATCAGTACCTTCGCGCCCTGTGTGTGGAGTGCTTCGGCATCCCCGAGACGGAGCTCCTGATGGCGGAGAATCTGGACGTGGACGGCTGCGACCCCGAGGCCATCCTGCGGGACGCCATGAGCCGGTACGGCCTGACGCCCCAGCCCTGAACAGAAAAGTGCCCGAGGCCATGGGCCTCGGGCACTTTTTCTCCTGTTCTGCCTATTCTCTCTCCACCGGCATAAAAGAGGGCCCTGCGGCCATGCCGCGGAGCCCTCTTTGCCTATTTCGCTCAGTCGCCCACGCCGGTGTGGACGACCTTGCCCATGTTCCACAGCATCGCCACACGCCGCGCGGCCTCCAGCCGCTCCTCCGGCGTATGATACTCCGCATGGGCGGTCTCGGCGCCGCAGTCCATGCAGCACACGGAGACACTCCAGCCCTGCTCATCCTGCATGGCGCCGATGCCGCGGCAGACAGGGCAATCCTCCAGCTCGATCTCAAAGATAGGGTCCATCATCGTTCCTCCTCATTTCGTTGTCCGTTCATAGGCCAGCCGCGGCGTACCGTCCGCCACATGGATGACGCCGCACCGCACAAAGCCCGCCCGCTCCATGCACCGCTGCATGGTATCGTTGGCCGCATGTGTGTCCGCTCGCAGGTGACCGCACTGCGTGGCCGCCCAGGCCGCCGTCTCCGCGAACACACCGCGATGGCTGCCGTCGCTGCCCAGCCGGTGGATGGTGCCGTAGGGACTGTCGTCCCGCCACGCGCCCCGGATGCGCCGGTAGGTCGGGTCCTCGCCCAGGATGAAGGCAAATACGGCATACACGCCGCCTCCGTCCTCCAGCACGTACAGCTGTCCCGCCGCCAGATCCTGCCGCAGCAGCTCCTCCGACGGGTAGCCGTTCACCCACTGGGCGGTGTTGCCGTGCGCCCGCATATACCGCCGCGCCACGTTGTAAATGGTCAGGATGCGGGGCAGATCCTGCTCTCTCGCCGCCCGTACCATCAGTTTTTCAGGCTCTGCAGCGGCGCAGGGATGCGTCCGCCGCGGGCGATAAAGTCGGCGCTGGACGCCTCGTGTACCGGCATCACCGGCGCGGAGCCCAGCAGGCCGCCCATCTCCACCATGTCGCCCACATCGGCCCCCTCCACGGGGATCACACGCACGGCGGTGGTCTTGCTGTTCACCATACCCACCGCCGCCTCATCGGCGATGATGGCTGCGATGGTCTCGGCACTGGTACTCCCCGGCACGGCGATCATGTCCAATCCCACGGAGCACACGCAGGTCATGGCCTCCAGCTTGTCGATGGTCAGGGTGCCGTCCAACGCGGCGGCGATCATGCCCTCGTCCTCCGACACGGGGATAAACGCGCCGGACAGGCCGCCCACGTGGCCGGACGCCATGACGCCGCCCTTCTTCACCGCGTCGTTCAGCAGGGCCAGCGCCGCCGTGGTGCCGTGGGTGCCGCAGACGGCAAGGCCCATCTCCTCCAGAATGCGGGCCACGCTGTCGCCTACCGCAGGGGTGGGCGCCAGCGACAGATCCACGATGCCGAATGGCGTATCCAGCCGCCGGGACGCCTCCGCCGCCACCATCTGACCCATGCGGGTGATCTGGAACGCCGTTTTCTTGATGGTCTCCGCCACCACGTCAAAGGGCTGCCCCTTGCAGGACTGCAAAGCGTGGTACACCACGCCCGGGCCGGACACGCCCACGTTGATGACGCTGTCCGCCTCGCCCACGCCGTGGAACGCACCGGCCATGAAGGGGTTGTCCTCCACAGCGTTGCAGAACACCACCAGCTTGGCGCAGCCCAGCCCGTCCTGAGCGCGGGTCAGGTGGGCCGTCTCCTTGATGATGCGCCCCATACGGGCCACAGCATCCATGTTGATGCCCGCCTTGGTGCTGCCCACGTTGACGCTGGAGCACACCAGCTCCGTCTGGGCCAGCGCCTGAGGAATGGATCGCAGCAGCAGCTCGTCGCCCTTGCTGAAGCCCTTCTGCACCAGAGCGGAGTACCCGCCGATAAAGTTGACGCCGCAGGTGTGGGCCGCCCGATCCAGTGTCATGGCGAAGGGCACGTAGTCCTCGGTGTCGCAGCTCCCCGCCACCAGCGCCATGGGCGTCACGGAGATGCGCTTGTTGACGATGGGGATACCGAACTCGCTCTCGATATCCTCACCGGTGCGTACCAGCTTCTCCGCCCGGCGGCAGATCTTGTCATAAATTTTCCGGCAGCAGCGATCCGCGTCCTCGCTGACGCAGTCCAGCAGGGAGATGCCCATAGTGATGGTGCGGATGTCCAGGTGCTGCTTGTCGATCATGTCGATGGTATCGAAAATATTCTGCAAACTCAGCATGTCGCGTCCCTCTTTTTTACAGCTTGTGCATGGCGTCGAAGATGTCCTCCCTCTGGATGCGGACAGACAGTCCCCGTCCCTCGCCGTATTCCTTCAGGGCGGTGCGCAGCCTGTCAAAGGGCTCCTGACACAGCGTCAGGTCCACCACCATCATCATGGTGAAATATCCCTCCATAATGGTCTGACTGATGTCCAGCACATTGATCTCGTAGGCCGCCAGCGTGTTGCACACACCGGCGATGATGCCCACCTGATCCTTACCCACCACAGTTACGATCGCTTTCATGTCCTTCACTCCTTCTTTGGATGATATTTACTCCATCTCGTCCAGCGTCAGCTGGAACGAGCCTAAAAAGTGCTCACGGAAATACCGCAGCTCCGGCATGTCATAGCTCTCCAGCGCCTCCGCCGTCTGCCGCGCCGCCTGCCGGAACTCCTCGTTCCCGGCCTTCAGCTCCTCCAGGCATTTGATGTGGGCGCTGAGCTTGTCCGCCGCCTTCACCAGCTCCTCCACCTCCGCATCGGCGGGGCGCAGGATGTCCTCATAGATGGGCCGCAGCTCCGGCGGCAGCATGGCCAGCAGCTTCTGGTCCGCCACCTCCTCCACCTTGCGGTAGGCCTCCCGTATCTCGGGGTTGAAGTATTTGATGGGCGTGGGCATGTCGCCGGTGAGGATCTCCCCCGCGTCGTGGTACAGCGCCGCTGCAGCCACCGCACCGGCATCCACCTGCCCGCCGAAAAACTCGTTCCGTATCACTGCCAGCGCGTGGGCCAGCACCGCCACCTGATGGCTGTGTTCCTGAATATTCTCCCGGACGCTGTTGCGCATCAGCGCCCACCGCTCGATGTAGCGCATCCTGTCGATATAGGCGAAAAAGTGATTCATTATGTCAACTCCCCTCGCAGCATCTCCCCGTCGATGCCAGTGATCTTCACATCCAGTATAACGTTATGCAGCCCATCCGCCGCCACGCCGACTTCCATATAGTTGGGGGCGTGGCCGGTGTAGAGGCCGTCCCTGGCCTGCTCAAACAGCACAGGGTACACCTGCCCCACGCAGCCCTCCAGATACGCGCGGTGCATCCGCTCCGCCACCTGTCCGGCCCGGGCAGTTCGCTGCTCCTTGACGGTGGGCGGCACCTGTTCCATGGCCGCCGCCTTGGTACCGGGGCGGATGGAATAAGGGAAGATGTGCATGGCTGCGAAGCCGCATTCCTCGATGAATGCCAGCGTCTGGCCGAACTCCTCCTCCGTCTCCTCCGGAAACCCGCAGATGAGATCCGTGGTGATGGCGGGCCGGTGGAAATACCGGTTCAGCAGCCGCACCGACTCCCGAAACCGCGCCGTATCGTACTTCCGGTTCATCCGCTTCAGCGTGGCGTCACAGCCGGACTGCAAAGACAGATGAAAGTGGGGACACAGATGGGGCAGCGCGGCGGCACGGCGGCAGAAGTCCTCCGTGATGGTACGGGGCTCCAGACTGCCCAGCCGCAGCCGCATATCCCCTGCGGCGGCGGACACCGCCTCCAAAAGGTCGATGAGGCTCTCCCCGTTTTTCAGGTCGCGGCCCCAGCTGGAGATCTCGATACCGGTGAATACCAGCTCCCGATACCCCTCCTGCCGCAGGTGCTCCGTCTGGGCCACAGCCTCCGCCTTGGGCAGGGAACGCACCGGCCCGCGGGCATAAGGGATGATGCAGTACGTGCAGAAGTTGACGCAGCCGTCCTCCACCTTCAGCATGGCGCGGGTACGCTCCGCCATGCCGCCTGCGGGCAGCACCTCGAATTCCCTGCGGCGCAGGGCGTCGTCCAGCATCGTCACCTGCTTCTCGCGGCCCACTTGCTCCAGCAGGTCCAGAAATGCCATGCGGTCGCCGGTACCGGCGATGAGATCCACGTCCAGCCCCGCCGCCTCCTCCGCGTGGGTCTGCACGTAGCAGCCGCAGGCGGCCACTACCGCGTTGGGGTTCAGCTTCCGGCATCGCCGGATCATCTGCCGCGACTTCTTGTCGCTGACGGCGGTGACGGAGCAGGTGTTGACGATGTAGACATCCGCCTTCTGGTCGAAGGGTACCAGCGTGTGACCCCGCCGCACCAGCTCCTGCTCCATGGCCTGTGTTTCATATTGATTCACCTTGCATCCCAAGGTATAGATAGCTGCCTGCATGGGATTCTCCTTGCACTTTCCGTCGAATATCGGTATAATATATCGTATCGCTTTTATCGCCGCGACAGCAGTTCGATAGTAACGCTTTATTATACTGGATACTTCCGCCGGTGGCAAGCCCTCCGGCCCATGAAATTGAGAGGTTTTTCCCATGATCTATCTGGATAATGCCGCCACCACGCCGGTACCCGCCGCCGTGGCTGACGCCATGTACGACGTGCTGACCCATCACTTCGGCAATCCCTCCTCCCAGTATCCCGCGGGGCAGGAGATGAAAAAAGCCGTGGAGGATTGGCGCGCCGTGATCGCCGGTGCGCTGCACTGCCCGCCGGAGCGCCTGTATTTCACCTCCTGCGGCACGGAATCGGACAACTGGGCCATACAGGCCGCCATCTGGCAGGGACGCCACACTGGCAAGCACATCATCACCACCGCCGTGGAGCACAGCGCCGTGCTGGAGCCGTGCCGCTGGCTGACACAGCAGGGGTACGAGGTCACGTACCTGAAGCCTGACCGCACCGGCCGTGTCACCGTGGAACAGGTGGCGGGCGCCCTGCGGGACGACACAGTGCTGGTGTCCATGATGCTGGTGAACAACGAGACCGGCTGCATCTTCCCCGTGGCGGAGACGGCTCAGCTCCTGCGTGACCGAAAATCCCGCGCCCTGCTGCACTGCGACGCGGTGCAGGGCTTTCTGAAGGTACCCTGTGAGCCGGAGGCCTGGGGCGTGGATATGATGAGCCTGTCTGCCCACAAGCTGGGCGGCCCCAAGGGCGTGGGCGCCCTGTATATCTCGGAGCGCTTCCGGAACGTCCGGCCTCTGCTGCCCGGCGGCGGGCAGGAGCGCGGTCTGCGCTCCGGCACGGAAGCCACCGCCCAGATCGCCGGCTTTGCCAGGGCGGTGGAGCTGCGCCTGACGGACTATGACGCCAAGATCGCCCATATGGCCGCCCTGCGGGACTACTGCCGTGAAAGGCTGCTGAGCATCCCCGGCATGGTGCCGGTGGCCGCCGGTACGGCCCCCCACATCCTGGCCGTGTCGCTGGCGGGCTACCCCAGCGCCAATATCGTCACCGATCTGGGCGCCCAGGGCATCTGTATCTCCGCGGGCTCCGCCTGCCACCAGGGCAAGGCCAGCCACGTGGTGTCGGCGCTGGGTCTTGACAAGCGCACCGCCGCCGGTGTCATCCGCATCTCCTTCTCCCCCGAAAATACGGAAACAGATGTGGACGCCCTGTATGAGGCGCTGAAAGCCCATCAGGCCGCCCGTTTTCCCATGCTTTGAGAGGTTCTTCATCATGCAGAAAGCACTCCGCCGCGATAAGAGCTTTTATCGCTATCTGGCTCGTCTCACCGCCCCCATCGCACTTCAGAATCTCATCACGTTTTCCCTTGGGTTGATCGATACTTTAATGGTCAGCCAGCTGGGAAACACGGAAATGGCCGCCGTCACCACCGCCAACGTGCCGGTGTTCCTACTGATCTCCATTGTATTCGGCGTCCAGTCCGGCGTCGGGATCCTCATCAGCCAGTACTGGGGCAAAAAGGATCTGGAAAATATCAGCCGCGCCATGGGCGTAGCCGCCTATCTGGGCGTGGGCATCGCCGCCGTGCTGGCTGCGGCGTTCTTCCTCTGGCCCGTGGAGATCATGGACCTGCTCAGCAACAAGCACGAGCTGTCGCTGCTGGGCGCGCCGTACCTGCGCATCATCGGATTTTCCTACGTGTTCAACATGCTGTCGTCCATCTACGTCAGCGCCCAGCGCAGCGTGGAGAACTCCTCCTTCGGCATGAAGCTGTTCGGCATGTCTACCGTCATCAACACCGGCATGAACTACCTGCTGATCTTCGGCAAGGCGGGCTTCCCCATGCTGGGCGTGGAGGGCGCCGCCGTAGCTACTCTCATCAGCCGCGTGGCGGAGTTCGCCGTGTGCCTTGTCTGCGCCCTGCGCAGCAGGACCATTCCCCTGCGCCTGCAGGCCTTTTTCCACCCGGGCTGGGAGATGTGCCGCCGGTTCATCAAGTACTCCTCCCCCGTACTGCTCAATGAGATCGCCTGGGGCCTTGGCAACAGCATGCTTACCGTGATTTTGGGCTACACCGTGAACTCCGTGGAGTATCTGGCGGCCAACGCCGTCATGGGCAACCTGAATCGCCTGTTCCTGGTGGTGTGCTTCGGCCTGGGCGCCGCCACCGCCGTCATTGTGGGCAAGGCCATCGGCGAGGGCAAGAGCCATCAGGAGGTGCTGGACCTGAGCCACACCCTGCTGTGGGTCACCATCCTGGTGGGTCTGGCGCTGGCGGCGGTCGCGCTGGCGCTGGTACCCCTGCTGTTCCAGCCCATCGTGTTCCCCCTGTTCAAGCTCTATGACCAGACAGCCCTGATCGCCACGGCGCTGGCCGTCACCGGCTTCGCCTCCATCCCCCTGCATGCCTACTCCATCACCGCCGTCACCGGCGTGCTCCGCGCCGGAGGCGATGTGTTCTGCTCCGCCGCACTGGACATCTCCCCCCAGTGGCTGGTGGCCCTGCCTTTGACGGCGGTGATAGCACTGGTGATGGACGCCTCCTGCTGGTGGGTGGCTGCCGCCGTGCAAGCCGAGTCCCTGCTGAAATGTCCCCTGTGCTGGTACCGCATCCGCAAGGGCCGCTGGATACACGACGTGACACTGCCGGAGGGGCGTGACCTATGACCAGTCTGTTCGTCTGCCCCCTGTGCGGCGGTACGCTGGTCCGGCAGGACGGCGCCTACCGCTGCCCCGCCGGTCACAGCTTCGACATCGCCCGCGAGGGCCACACCTATCTGCTCCCCGTGAATCGGAAGCACTCCAAGGCCCCGGGCGACGACAAGGCCATGGCCGCCGCCCGCTGCGCCTTCCTCTCCAGAGGCTATTACGCCCCACTGCGTGATGCGTTATGTGAACTCTCCGTTTCCCTGACCGGCGACGCTCCCGCAGTGCTGGACAGCGGCTGCGGCGAGGGATATTACACCGCCGCCATCTACCGCGCCCTGTGCGGGGCCGGTAAATCGCCCCGCGTGGCCGGTACGGACATCTCCAAATTCATTCTCCGGCTGGCCGCCAAACGGGAACATGCGCTGGAGCTGGCTGTGGCCTCCTCCTACCGCCTGCCGGTGGCGGACGGAAGCATCGACCTGCTGTTGAACTGCTTCTCCCCGCTGGCCATCGAGGAATTCCGCCGCGTCCTGCGGCCGGAGGGTCACTTCCTCTACGTGGTCCCCTCCGCCATGCACCTCTGGGAGATGAAGCAGGTGCTCTATGACCGCCCCTACCCCAACGAGGTGAAGGAGACGCCCTACGATGGCTTTCACTACGTCACCATCCGCCATGTGGAGGACACCATCCACCTGGACACCCCCGCCGATATTCAGGCGCTGTTCGGCATGACCCCCTACTGCTGGAAAACGCCGAAAAGCGGCGTCGAAAAATTATGTAAACTTGATGCGCTGGACTGCCGCATCGCCTTCGACATCCACGTGTTCCAACGAGAAAGCCGGTGAACCCTATGGAAGAAACCATCACCCATCCCCGCCGCGCCCGCCGCAGGAGACGCCGCAGTCTGCTGCCGCTGGCCATCCTGCTGGCCGCACTGGCCATTGCCGTGCCGGTGATCCTGAGCCTGCTGCCCCGCCAGCCCCGTGTCGAGCCGGAGCCGGAGGACCCCCATGCGGGTCAGGTCTATGTCAATGACGGCGCCAACATGGTCTGGCTGACACCCCACAAAAATCTGGCGGTAAACCCCTTTACCGCCAACGATTTCACCCGTGATGAGAACGGCGTCCTCCGCTACACCGGCATGTCCGGCACGGTGCGGCTGGGCGTGGACGTGTCCGACTATCAGTCCGGAACGGACTGGCAGCAGCTGGCCCGGCAGGGTGTGGATTTCGCCATCCTCCGCGTGGGCTATCGCGGCTACACCCAGGGCGCTCTCCGTGAGGACAGCAGCTTCCGCACCTTCGTCCGCGGCGCACGCGCCGCCGGTATCGACGTAGGCGCCTACTTTTTCTCCCAGGCCGTCACGGTGCAGGAGGCCATTATGGAGGCCGACTACGTGCTTGGCCTGCTGGATGGCGTACCGCTGGACCTGCCGGTCTACTTCGACTGGGAGCCGGTATTCGCCGACGATTCCCGTACCGCCTCCTTCGATGCCTCCCGTCTGACCAACATAGCCGCCGCCTTCTGCCGCGTCGTGGAGCAGGGCGGCTGCTCCGCCGGTATTTATCTGAACCGGCAGCAGGGGTATTACCAGTACGACCTGAGCCGTCTGGCCGACTGGTCCCTCTGGGTGGCGGATTACAACGACTATCCCGATTTCTACTATGCCTTCGACATGTGGCAGTACAGCGACAGCGCCGCGCTGGATGGGGTGCCCACTCAGGCGGATCTGAACTTCCTGTTCGTGCCCTCACCGCGGGGGTAGGCGCGGATAAATGCAAAAAAGGGAGCCTGTCCGATGGACAAGCTCCCTTTTTCCGGATCCGGCGGAGCGCTCCCTGTACTTTTTGACTTGGCGGCCCATGCGAGGTGCGCACAGCACCGCCGCAAAAACGCAACAGGGCAGCCTGCGGCGGATGCCGCAGGCTGCCCTGTTGTTTACCTGATTCAGTTCTTTTTGCCGCCGTGGGTGGCCTTCATACGCTTCTCGTGATTCAGGATGGTCTTGCGCATACGCAGGCTCTTGGGCGTGACCTCCAGCAGCTCGTCGTCCGCCAGAAACTCCAGACACTGCTCCAGACTCATCTTGCGGGGCGGTACCAGACGCAGCGCCTCATCGGAACCGGCGGCGCGCATATTGGTCATCTGCTTCTTCTTGCACACGTTGACCGTAATGTCCTCCTGCTTGGGGGAGACGCCCACGATCATGCCCTCATACACCGGCACGCCCGGTCCGATGAACAGAGCGCCGCGCTCCTGGGCATTGAACAGGCCGTAGCCCACGCTCTCGCCCGTTTCGAAGGAGACCAGGGAGCCGGTGTTGCGGCGGCTCAGGTCGCCCTTATAGGGGGCGTAGCTGTCGAACACGCTGGCCATAATGCCCTCGCCGCGGGTATCCGTCAGGAACTCGTTGCGGTAGCCGAACAGGCCGCGGCTGGGGACCAGAAACTCGATCTTCATCCGGCTGCCCACGGGGGTCATCTCCAGCATGTCCGCCTTGCGGCTGCCCAGCTTCTCAATGACCGCACCCACGCTCTCGCTGGGAACGTCCACTACCAGGCGCTCGATGGGCTCGCACTTCTTGCCGTCTATGGTCTGGTACAGCACACGGGGGGGCGACACCTGGAACTCGTAGCCCTCGCGGCGCATGGTCTCGATGAGGATGGACAGGCTCATCTCACCGCGGCCCGCCACGTTGAAGGCATCGGCGGCGCCCTCGATCTCCGTGACACGCAGGGACACGTCCTTCAGCGTCTCGCGGAACAGGCGCTCCCGCAGCTGGCGGGAGGTAACGAACTTTCCCTCGCGGCCGGCGTAGGGGGAGTCGTTGATGGAGAACGTCATCTCCATGGTGGGGGCACTGATCTTCACAAAGGGCAGCGGCTCCACGCAGTCCGGCGCGCAGATGGTGTCGCCGATGGTGATGTCGCCGATGCCGGACATGGCGATGATGTTGCCCGCCGTGGCCTCGGTGATGGGCTTTTTGCCCAGACCGTCAAACTCGTACATGCTGACGGCCTTGGCCTTCTTGGCCGGCGCGTCGGGATCGTGGTAGTTGCACACCGCGATCTCCTGATTTTGCTTCAGTACGCCGCGCTCCACGCGGCCGATGGCGATACGGCCCACGAACTCGTTATAGTCAATGGCGCTGACCAGCATCTGGAACGGCTGGTCCAGGTCGGCCTCCGGCGCGGGGATATAGTCCAGAATGGTGTCGAACAGAGGCTTCAGGTCGGTGCCCACCACATCGGGGGAGTAACTGGCGGTACCGTTGCGGGCGGAACAGAACAGCATGGGGCTGTCCAGCTGCTCGGCGGTGGCATCCAGATCCAGCAGCAGCTCCAGCACCTCATCGACGACCTCATGGATGCGCTGGTCGGGCCGGTCGATCTTGTTGATGACCACGATGACGCGATGGCCCAGCTCCAGGGCGCGGCTGAGGACGAAGCGGGTCTGGGGCATGGGGCCCTCCGCTGCATCCACCAGCAGGATAACGCCGTTGACCATCTTCAGGATACGCTCCACCTCGCCGCCGAAGTCGGCGTGGCCCGGAGTGTCCACAATGTTGATCTTGGTGTCGCCATACTGGATGGCGGTGTTCTTGGCCAGAATGGTGATGCCGCGTTCACGCTCCAGATCGTTGGAGTCCATGACTCGCTCCACCGTTTCCTGATTCTCGCGGTAGACGCCGCCCTGCTTGAGCATCTGATCCACCAGTGTGGTCTTGCCGTGGTCGACGTGGGCGATGATCGCCACATTTCTCAATTTCTCGTTCTGCAAAGGTAAGACCCCTTTCTCTCGGGTATAAATTCACTAACCTTTGTATTATATGCTCTCAAAGAGGTGATTGCAAGCCTTTTCCCCAACTTTTTCTTTCTTTCACCGTTGACAAACCCGCCGCATCTGCGTTACAATGGCAATCGTGGTATGTCTCAGTAGCTCAGCTGGATAGAGCGTGCGCCTCCTAAGCGGCAGATTGTTCGATTCCTTCGAGCCTTGAAAATTGCATAAACCTTATAAATGTCTCAGTAGCTCAGCTGGATAGAGCACACGCCTCCTAAGGTTGTGCTCTACCAGCTGCCTTACGGGGAAAAGTGATCGTTGCCAGTCTCAATTTAATATAAGTCTCTGTAGCTCAGCAGGATAGAGCGT
>NZ_DBLZXX010000021.1:0-29648 GCF_057856985.1 Vescimonas sp. | reverse complement strand
GAAGCCGTGAGCAGGAAGTAGAAATCTACTACCGCTTCATCGGCAAAATCGACTGACCTTTCTTTTTTACCCAACAATATCTTTAATTAAGGGAGACGGGGCTTTCCTACCCCGACGTCACGCTTCTGGAGCCGTTGGCCACGGCTTTGGGTCTGACGGCAGCCGCGCTCCTCCGGTGCGCCGCGCCTGCAGAGGAAAAGGAGCAAGCTATGGAAGAAAAAAAGTACCCTGCGGAAAATGAGACGCTGCGCGCCGTGGTGGAGATGGCGGACAACAACCAGAAGCGGCAGCGCCGCCAATGGCTCACCGGCGTCAGCGCCGCGGCAGCAGCGTTTCTCCTCATCATCGCCCTTTTTGCCATCCGGCATATCCATCTCGACCTGACAAACCCCTACCGGTATACGGAGGAGCTTTGCGGCCTGATCCAGCAAGCAGAGTATACCGCGGACGGTACATGGCTCTACGTCACGGATGCCGGCAGCCTTTCCTCGGATCTCCTGAAGCTGCGCTGTCCGGCGGACATGGACACTTCTACCCTCCAAATCGGAT
Source organism: Vescimonas sp. (assembly GCF_057856985.1). Taxonomy (NCBI): domain Bacteria; kingdom Bacillati; phylum Bacillota; class Clostridia; order Eubacteriales; family Oscillospiraceae; genus Vescimonas; species Vescimonas sp. The sequence continues at coordinate 29,099 of NZ_DBLZXX010000021.1, read as the reverse complement.
GGCGTTATGTAAACTCCATTCTGTCACACCCCCAATATCACATGGCATACGACCGCCGTACCAATGAGATCACGTGGTGTGACGAACTGCCGGAATATCTGACGGTGACCGCCATAGGCGGCTTTGGCAGCAGTCCGGCGCAGCCCATGGAAAAGCCACTTTTCGGCTTTGAGGAGACCTTCTCAGCGCATCTTGACGGTTACGGTGCCACCTACTTCTTTATTCCCATTCCGGAGCAGCCGGAGCAGCGGCAGGTGCTGATGCTCCTGCCGGACGCGGGACGCCGCGTGGACTATCGCGTGGAGGATGTAGACGGCGACGGCATCAACGAGCTGCTGTTGACAGATCTCGGCGGCGAAAGGCCCTATATGCTCTGCGATGTGGACGTCACGGGACAGCTTGTCACACAGCTGTACAGCATTTGGGAATAGCCGTTTTGCGCAAAAAAAGAACCGCCTCTCGGCGGTTCTTTTTTGTTTTTGGAATTACTCCTGATCCTCGTCCTCATCGTTGGCCAGATCGCTGAGATCGAACTCCAGCTTGGCGCCGCAATTGGGGCAGATGACCTCGCCGTCCTCCAGAACGGACTCGTCGAAGTAGACCTCCTCCTCGCACTCGGGGCAGTTGGTCATGAAGCACTCCTCTTCCTCGTCGTCTTCATCCTCGTCCTCGTCCTCATCGTCGTCCAGCGCGAAGTACAGGGTCTCCTCCACATCGCTGAGGTCGTCGCTGACAGCATCCAGACCGTCCTCCACGTCGCACAGCTCGTCCTCGACGTCGGCGAACTTCTCCGCCATGTCGTCCAGCACGTCAATGATGGCGGCGATCAGCTTGCCTTCCTTGCTCTCGGTATCCAGGTTCAGGCCCTCGGCCAGACCCTTCAGATATGCTACCTTTTCAGAGATCTCCATGTTCGGCTCCTTTCTGTACGGTGGTTGGTTGATTGATTTACTTGGTGCGGCCGATATACTCGCCGGTACGGGTGTCGATGGTGATCTTGTCGCCGATGTTGATGAACAGGGGCACCTTCACCTCAGCGCCGGTCTCCACGGTGGCGGGCTTCAGGGTATTAGTGGCGGTGTTGCCGGCCAGACCGGGCTCGGTCTCGGTGACCTCCAGATCCATGAAGTTGGGGCACTCCAGGCCGAACACGTTGCCCTTATAGCTCAGCACCTTGCACATGGTGTTCTCCTTGATGAAGCGGAACGCATCACCCAGCAGCTCCTTGTTCAGGGGCACCATGTCGTAGGTCTCCTGGTCCATGAAATAGTACAGGTCGCCGTCGTTGTAGCTGTACTCCATGTCGCGGCGGTCCACAAAGGCCTCCTCGAACTTGGCGGTGGGGTTGAAAGAGGTCTCAGTCACAGCACCGGTCACCACGTTGCGCATCTTGGTACGCACGAAGGCCGCGCCCTTGCCGGGCTTGACGTGCTGGAACTCCACGACCTGCATGACCTTGCCGTCCATCTCAAAGGTCTTGCCGTTTCTGAAATCACCGGCGGTAATAGTTGCCATATTGATATTCCTCCCATATTGATGAGGGAACATCACGATTCCCTCGAGTAAATGATACCGGCCGAAATTTGGCCTCGTATATTCTACATGATAAGTACCTGTTTGGCAAGGGTTTCCGGTGAAAAAAGTTGCCTTCTCCTTCTATTTTTCCCGCGCCGCCGCCTTCCACGGCCGCTGTAAGGCGTGGAGCACCTTGTTCCACGCGCCTTTCGCGCCGCCGCGGGGCTCCACCATCAGCGCCAGTATGCCGCTGCGGTTGGCGCCCAGCATGTCCGTCAGCAGCTTATCGCCCAGCATGGCCGTCTCCTTGGGCGTCACGCCGCAGCGGGCCATGGCCCTGCGGAACCCTACGGTTCGTGGCTTTTTGGCGTGTCCCTCGTAGGTGATGCCCAGCTCGCGGCAGAACTGCTCCACTCTGGCAGGACTGCGGTTGTTAGACAGGATCATCACCTCTACCCCCGCCTGACGCATCTGGCCGATCCAGCGGCGTACCGTCTCGTCCGGCTCCCGCTGAGACTTGGGCGCCAGGGTGTAGTCCAGGTCGCACAGCAGCAGCCGGATGCCCCGTCGGGCCAGCTCCTGCCCCTCTATCTGCTCGTAGCCGTCGAATACCCGATCCGGCCGCAGGGAAAATCGCATAGGCTGCCGCCTCCTCTCATACATATAGTGTACCATCCGTCCGCCGGAAATACAAGGGGGTGTTCCGCATGCAGCTGTATCTGGCCGCGGCACCGTGCTGTCTGGGTAACGCGGCCCGCTGGGGCCTGCCGCTCCTGCACGCCGCCTATGGCGTGGAGGAGGGCCGCCTGACATCGCTGACGCTGCCCGCCCACGTGCAGGGTGGGCTCCTGCTGCTGACAGGGCCGGAAAACCCCGCTGTACCGCAGCCGGACACGCTGGCCCGGGACATCCTGCGGGAGTGTCTGCGCCGCCGCTATACCGGCGTGGTCATAGAGCCGCAGCTGCCTGCCGCGGCGCTGTCCGCCCTGGCGGAGCTGTGCCGCCGGTATGGCCGCGCCCTGTACGTTGCGGAGCCCTGCGGCCATATGGTCCCCGATGCCCGCGTGGTGGTGAGCACCGCCCTGTCCGGCGGGACGCTGCGCCAGCGGCTGAGGGACGCCTGCCGCCGCTTTGGGGCCCGGCGTCTGGCACTGGATCTGGCCTGCGTGCGGATGGACTTCTCCCTCCCCGCGCCCTACGGCACCGGTACGGCCCTGACACCGCAGCAGCTGACAGAGCTGCGGGGCCGCCGCACCGTATTCTTCTCGCCGGAGCTGTGCGCCCGCTACTTCACCTACGAACAGAGCGGCATGACCCACTTCGTACTGTTCGACGATGCCGACACTCTGCACCGCAAGATAGCGCTGGGCACGGAGTTGGGCATCCCTGCCGGCTTTCTGGCCCTGCCGGAAGCGATGGAGGCGCTTCCGCGGCTGCTGGGCAAAGGATAAGAGCCCGAGGGAATCACCCTCGGGCTCTTTCAGGATCAATAATAACGCTTATTGCGGTTCTTGCGCGCGGCCTCGGACTTCTTGCGGCGCTTGACACTGGGGCTTTCATAGCACTCTCTCTTACGCACCTCGGCCAGAACGCCTGCCTTGGCGCAGCTTCTCTTGAAACGCTTCAGAGCGCTGTCCAGGGACTCGCCTTCCTTGACGTGAACTTCAGACATCTATATTTCCCTCCCTCCGATGCACCCGGCTCGATCCTGGGTGCTCTTTAAGAGCCATTCGCATGACTAACGGGTGTATTATACCGGTGAAACGCCGCCTTGTCAAGCAGTTTTCCGCAAAAAGTGCATTTTTACTTGGCAGGCTTGACGATCAGGTTCACCAGCTTGTTCTTGACATGAATGGTCTTGACCACAGACATGCCCTCCACGGCCTTCTTCACCTTATCGGTGTCCATGGCGGCGGCCACCACGGCGGCCTCATCGCTGTCCATTGGAACAGTGACGGTGCCCTTCAGCTTGCCGTTGACCTGCACGGCCATCTCCACGTGGGAATCCACGGTCTTGGCCTCGTCATGGGTGGGCCAGGGCATCTGCATGGCCATCTTGCCGTACTTGGCGGCAAAGCCCATGTTCTCCCACATCTCCTCCACCATATGGGGGGCGAAGGGGCTCAGCAGCAGGCACAGCATCTCCACATCGCCCTTGGAGCAGCCGTTGGCGTAGAGCTCGTTGACCATGGTCATCATGGCGGCGATGGCGGTGTTCATCTTCAGCTCATCGATGTCCTGCGTCACCTTCTTGATGGTCTTGTGAACGATGGACTCGTTCTTGGCGGAGATGGTCTCCTCGGCGGTGGCAATGTCCTGCAGGTTGAAGCAGCGGTCCAGGAAGCGCTTGGAGCCCTTGACGGCCTCGTTGCTCCAGGTGACGGCCTTCTCGAAGTCGCCGATGAACATGATGTGCAGGCGCATGGTGTCTGCGCCGTACTGCGCCACGATGTCGTTGGGGTTCACCACGTTGCCGCGGGACTTGGACATCTTCTCACCGCCCTCACCCAGGATCATGCCGTGGCTGGTGCGCTTGGCGTAGGGCTCCTTGGTGGGCACCACGCCGATGTCGTACAGGAACTTATGCCAGAAGCGGGAGTACAGCAGGTGCAGCGTGGTGTGCTCCATGCCGCCGTTGTACCAGTCCACAGGGGACCAGTAGTCCAGTGCTTCCTTGCTGGCCAGAGCCTTGTCGTTGTGGGGGTCCATATACCGCAGGAAGTACCAGCTGGAGCCGGCCCACTGGGGCATGGTATCCGTCTCGCGCTTGGCGGGACCGCCGCAGCAGGGGCAGGTGGTGTTGACCCAGTCGGTCATCTTGCTCAGGGGACTCTCGCCGTCATCCGTGGGCTCGTAGCTCTCCACCTGAGGCAGTACCAGCGGCAGCTGCTCCTCCGGCAGGGCCACCCAGCCGCACTTCTCGCAGTTCACCAGGGGGATAGGCTCGCCCCAGTAGCGCTGGCGGGAGAACACCCAGTCACGCAGCTTGTAGTTGACCTTCTCCTTGCCGAAGCCCTGCTCCACCACGTACTTCTTCATGGCGGGGATGGCCTCCTTCACGGTCATGCCGTTGAGGAAGCCGGAGTTGACCATGATGGCGCTGTCGTCCTTGGCCACAAAGGCCTCCTTGGTGACATCGCCGCCCTTGACCACCTCGATGATGGGCAGACCGAACTTCTTGGCGAATTCCCAGTCGCGCTGGTCGTGACCGGGCACGCCCATGACGATACCGGTACCGTAGCCCATGAGGACGTAGTCGGACACGAACATGGGCAGGGCCTGATGGGTCACGGGGTTCATGACCTCAATACCCTCCAGCCGCACGCCGGTCTTTTCCTTGTTCAGCTCGCCGCGCTCAAAGTCGGACTTGTGAGCCGCCTCCTCCTGATACGCCTCCACGGCGTCCCAGTTCTTGATCAGGGGCTGCCACTTCTTCAGCATGGGATGCTCGGGAGAGATGACCATGTAAGTCGTACCGAACAGGGTATCGGCACGGGTGGTGTACACCGTCACCTCGTCGCCCACGTTGGTCTGGAACGTCACCTCGGCGCCGGTAGAGCGGCCGATCCAGTTGCGCTGCTGGATCTTCACGCGCTCGATGAAATCCACGTCCTCCAGATCGTCGATGAGACGCTGGGCGTAGGCGGTGATCTTCAGCATCCACTGGCTCTTTTCCTTGCGGATGACTTCGCTGCCGCAGCGCTCACACACGCCGTTGACCACTTCCTCGTTGGCCAGCACGCACTTGCAGCTGGTGCACCAGTTCACAGGCATGGTGGTCTTATAGGCCAGACCGTGCTTGAACATCTGCAGGAATATCCACTGGGTCCACTTGTAGTAGTCGGGGTCGGTGGTGTCCACGCAGCGATCCCAGTCAAAGCCGTAGCCCAGCATCTTCAGCTGGCTGGTGAAATTGGCGATATTGTTTTTGGTCACCACAGCCGGATGGATATGGTTCTTGATGGCGTAGTTCTCCGTGGGCAGGCCAAAGGCGTCGAAGCCAATGGGGAACAGCACGTTGTAGCCCTCCATCCGCTTTTTGCGGGTGACGATGTCCATGGCCGTGAAGGGGCGGGGATGGCCCACATGCAGGCCCTGACCGGAGGGATAGGGGAACTCGATGAGTCCGTAGAACTTGGGTCGCTTGTCGCCGGTGACGGCGGCATAGGGCTTGGTTTTTTCCCAATTGGCCTGCCATTTCTTTTCAATGGCCGCAAAATCGTAATACATGTCGCTTCTCCTTGTATCTGAATTTTGTTAACTGCTGATAAAAAAACGTCCCTGACTGCTTTCGCAGTCAGGGACGCATGTCACGTGTTACCACCCTGATCCCGCCGCCAGTTGCCTGTGCGGCGCTCAGTTCCCCTCTTGCAAGGGGCCGCGCCGGTAACGGTGCGCCGCCGTCCCGCCCTGTTCAGGCGGAAAGCTCCGGAGCCAGTACAACGAAGCGCCCCCACCGGCTCACACCAGCCGCCGGCTCTCTTTCGGCGGGCCTGCCTCGTCTTTTTTCCCTCATCGCATATGTCGATATTACACCCTATTTTATCGCTTTTTTGCCGATTGTCAAGTCCCGTTTTTCGTCATTATGCCAAATTTCACGAAAAATGCACCGATACCGGCACAACTTCTCAGAACAGGCTGACCTGGCTGGTGTCCGCCATTCCGGCGAAGGCGCCCAGGGACTTGAGCTGCTCGATGTGGGTCTTACTCAGCTTGCTGCACGTATTGGCAAACTCCTCCACGGAGATAAAGGTCTTGCCTTTCCGCTTTTCCACCGTGTCCAGCGCCGCCGACTCGCCCAGGCCGTGTACCGTCACGAAGGGAGGCAGCAGGCCGTTCTCCGTCACCACAAAGCGGGTGGCGTCGGACTTATAGATGTCGATGGTATCAAAGTGGAAGCCCCGCAGATAGAACTCGTAGCACACCTCCAGCGTCACCATCAGGTTCTGCTCCACATCGGTGGCGTCCTTGTTGTTTTCGATCTCCTTGATCTTCTGCTTTACCGCGTCCAGACCGGCGCAGCAGTACTCGGCGTCAAACGCCTTGGCGCGGATGGAGAAGAAAGTGGCGTAGAACGCCAGCGGCCTATGCACCTTGAACCATGCGATGCGGAACGCCATCATCACGTAGGCCACGGCGTGGGCCTTGGGGAACAGGTAGCCGATCTTGGCCAGGGATTCGATGTACCAGTCCGGCACCTGATGGTCCCGCATGGCCTCCTCCCATCCCTCCTGAAAGCCGCCCTTCTTCACCTTGCCTTTACGGACGGCTTCCATGATCTTGAAGGACATCTTGGGGTCCAGCCCCATGGAGATGAGGTACAGCATAATGTCGTCGCGGCAGCCCACCGTCTCCAGAACGGAGGCGGTGCCGCTGACGATCAGTTCCCTGGCGTTGCCCAGCCACACGTCGGTACCGTGGGAGAAGCCGGACAGACGCACCAGCGTGTTGAAATCCCTGGGCTGGGTGTCCATCAGCATGCCGCGGGTGAAGCGTGTGTTGAACTCGGGGATGGCCACGGCGCCGGTGGGGCCGAGGATCTCGTCATTCTCGAAGCCCAGCACCCTGGAGGACGTGAAGATGCTCATGGTATCGGGGTCGTCCAACGGGATAGCCCGTGCGTTGACGCCGGTAAGATCCTCCAGCATCCGGATCATGGTGGGATCATCGTGTCCCAGCATGTCCAGCTTCAGCAGGTTATCCTCCATGCAGTGGTATTCAAAATGGGTGGTGATGGTATCGCTCTCCGCATCGTCGGCGGGGTGCTGCACAGCGGTGAAATCCTCCACGTCCATGTCGTCCGGCACCACCACCAGGCCGCCCGGGTGCTGGCCGGTGGTGCGCCGCACGCCCACGCAGCCCTGAGTCAGCCGGTTCATCTCGGCGTTGGAGGCCGTCTGTCCTCGCTCCTCCAGATACTTTTTCACCATGCCGAAGGCGGTCTTTTCCGCCAGCGTACCGATGGTGCCGGCGCGGAACACCTGGGTCTTTCCGAACATCTCGATAGCGTGCTGGTGAGCGCGGGCCTGATATTCGCCGGAGAAGTTCAGGTCGATATCCGGCACCTTGCCGCCGCCGTAGCCCAGGAACGTCTCAAAGGGGATGTCAAAGCCGTCCTTGACGTACTTTTCCCCGCACACAGGGCAGATCTTGTCCGGCATGTCCGCGCCGCAGCCGTAGCTGCCGTCTGTGATGAACTCCGTATTTTTGCACTTGGGGCAGCGGTAGTGGGGAGGCAGGGAGTTCACCTCCGTGATGCCCGACATGTACGCCACCAGACTGGAGCCCACGGAGCCTCGCGAGCCCACCAGATAGCCGTTCTCCAGACTGCGCTGCACCAGCTTCTGGGCGGACATATACACCACGTCGTACTTGCCCAGGATGCTTTTCAGCTCCACGTCCAGACGGTCCACGATGAGCTGCGGCGGCTCCTCCCCGTACAGCTCATGGCACTTGTCCCACACCATGTCGTGCAGCTCCTGCTCGGAGTTTTCCAGGCGCGGCGGGAACAGCTGCCCCGGTGGCAGCAGCTCGATATCCTCGATGCAGTCGGCAATGTGCCGCGGGTCGTCGATGACTACCTTGTGGGCCGTCTCTGTCCCCAGGTACGCGAACTCCTTCAGCATCTCGTCTGTTGTCTTGAAGTAGATGGGCAGCGGTGCATCGGCATCGGGGAACTTCTTGCTGGCCAGCAGGATGTGGCGGTACACCTCATCCTCCGGCTCCTGAAAATGCACGTCGCCGGTGGCGCACACCGGCTTGCCCAGCTCCTGCCCCAGCCGGACGATGGTGCGGTTGAAATCCCGCAGCTCCTCCTCCGACTGGACATCCCCCTTGCGAAGCATGAACATGTTGTTGCAGATGGGCTGGATCTCCAGATAGTCGTAGAACGACGCGATGCGCTTCAGCTCCGCCCAGTCCTTGCTGCCGTCAGCCACGGCGCGGAACAGCTCGCCCGCCTCGCAGGCCGAGCCGATGATGAGCCCCTCCCGATGGGCCGCCAGCTCCGTCTTGGGAATGATGGGCACGCGCTTGAAATATTTCAGATTGGACGCCGAGATCAGCTGGTACAGGTGCTTCAGGCCCAGCTTGTTCTTGGCCAGAATGATGATGTGCTTGGGATGGCGGTTGCTCTTTCCGCCCTCCGGCCGCAGCTTCAGCATCTCCCCGTTGATCTGCTGGAGCCGGTGGATGCCCATCTCCCTGCGCATTTTCTCAAAAAACGGGATGAGCATATACCCCACCATGGCCGCGTCATCGGAGGCACGGTGGTGGTTGAAGGCGGGCAGGTCCAGATGCTCCGCTACGATGTCCAGCTTGTACTTGTGCAGCTCCGGCAGCAGGTTCTGCGCCAGGATAAGGGAGTCTACGTAGGTGGGGTCGAACTCCAGCCCCACCTTCCGGCACCCCTCGCGGATGAAGCTGATGTCGAACTCCGCGTTGTGGGCCGCCAGCGGTCTCCCGTTCACGAACTGTAAAAACGCCGTCAGTGCGTCCTTCAGCTGGGGTGCATCGGCCAGCATGGCATCGGTGATGCCGGTAAGGCCGATGATCTCCGGCGTCAGCCGCCGGTTGGGGTTCACGAAGGTCTGAAACCGCTCCGTGATCTCCCCGTTCTTCAGCACCACCGCACCGATCTCGGTGATGGCCTCCCGCCGCACCTTCAGGCCCGTGGTCTCGATGTCGAAGCACACGATCTCGTCGGCGAAATCCTGATCCTGCTCACCGTGTACGGCGATGCGGTCGTCCAGATTGTTGACAAAATAGCCCTCCACACCGTAGAGGATCTTGATCTTTCCCTTCTTGCCGGCGTCCCGGGCCTTGGGGAATGCCTGCACTGTGCCATGATCCGTGATGGCGATGGCAGGGTGTCCCCACGATGCCGCCTGCGCCACCACCTTTCCCACATCGGTGATGGCGTCCATGGTGCTCATCTGGGTATGCAGGTGCAGCTCCACCCGCTTCTCCGGCGCGGTATCCTTCCGGCCCTGATGCTGGATGCGCATGATGCTCACCGGCTGGAGCTGTACGTCCTTGCCGTCGAAGCTCAGCGCCAGCTTGCCCTGCACCCGCAGCCACATGCCGTCGCTGACAGCGCCGCCCAGTACCCTGGCCTCCTTCTCGTCCATATACTTCCGCACGGAGACGGAACCGTGCTCATCGGTCATGTCGAAGTTCATGCACCACTGACCTGGCCGCCGTGTCTCATAGCACTCCATGCCGAACACGCGGCCCTCCACCACAGCGGAGCCCATCTTCAGATTCAGCTCCCCCACCGGCACCACGCGGCCCTTGATCTCCTTGCCGTAGAGCAGGTCGCTGCCGCCCTTTCCGGCAGTAGCCGGCGCGCTGAACCGCAGCTGTACCCGACGCAGGTCGTATTGCTGGGCCAGCATGTGCTCCAACGATGTCACCGCCGCCTCCGGCACTGTTTCGCTGCTGACGGCCTGCACCTCGATGGTACGGGCCTCCCGATCCAGCGCGCCGCCGGTGACGTAGGCGTCGTGCAGCAGCAGCCGCAGCTGCCGCGGTGCCTGAAAGCTCTCAAATAATGTAAAAAACGGTAATCTTTCCGCCATTTTCTCACCTTACAGTTTGTCGATCTCCTGAAACAGCGCGTCCACCAGCTGCTCCTGCGGCACCTTCCGCAAAATCTTCCCCTTGGCGAACAGCAGGCCCTCGCCCTTTCCTCCGGCGATGCCCACATCCGCGCCGGACGCCTCGCCCGGCCCGTTGACCACGCACCCCATCACCGCCACGGTGATGGGCTTGGCACAGTCCTTCAGCCGCCGCTCCACCTCCCGCGCGATGGGGATCATATCGTACTTCGTCCGGCCGCAGGTGGGACAGGCGATCAGATCCGGCCCGCTGCGGCGAATGCCTGCCGCCTGCAAAATACGCTTGGCGGCGATGACCTCCTCCACCGGGTCCGCTGTCAGACTCACCCGCAGGGTGTCGCCCACGCCCATGCACAGCAGGCCGCCGATGCCGATGGTGGATTTCAGCACGCCCATCTCCGGTGTGCCCGCCTCCGTGACGCCCAGGTGCAGCGGGTAGTCCGTCTGCTCATGGAGCATCCGATAGGCCGCCATATTCACCGGCACGCGGGAGCATTTCACGGAGATGCAGATGTCGTCGAAGCCGCAGTCATTCAGCAGCCGGACATGCCCCATGGCGCTGTCCACCAGTGCCTGCGCCGTCACGCCGCCGTACTTGACCAGCAGATCTTTTTCCAGTGACCCGCCGTTGACGCCAATGCGGATGGGGATGCCCCGCTCGCGGCAGGCATCCGCCACGGCCCGCACCCGCTCTTTGGCCCCGATGTTGCCCGGATTGATGCGGATCTTGTCGATGCCGCCCTCCGCGCACAGCAGCGCCAGCTTATAGTCGAAATGGATATCCGCCACCAGCGGAATGTGGATGCGAGCCTTGATGGCCGGCACGGCCCGTGCCGCCTCCTCCGTGGGGACCGCCACGCGGATGATCTCGCAGCCCGCCTGCTCCAGCCGCAGGATCTGCTGCACCGTAGCCTCCACGTCCTCCGTGGCGGTATTGCACATGGACTGGATGCTCACCGGTGCGCCGCCGCCCACGGCCACACCGCCCACCATGATCTGTCTGCTCATTGTATCCCCTCTCAGTGTATCAGCTTCCACACATCGCTGAACGTGATGACCGCCATCAGCGCCAGCAGCAGGATCAATCCCGCAAAGTGGATGTAGTTCTCGTATTTCGCCGGTATTTGCTTTTTGAACAGCTGCATGCTGACGGCGTTGATGACCAGAAAGAAGATCTTGCCGCCATCCAGCGCCGGCAGGGGCAGCAGGTTCATCACCGCCAGGTTCACGGCGATCAGCGCCGCCAGATAGGCGATGTTCTCCACCGCCGCCCGGGTGGTGGCCGCCTGTTCGCCCACCTGGGTCATGGTGGACACGATGCCCACCGGCCCGCTGAGATCCTTTACCCCCGCCTGACCGGTCACCAGCATCTGTAAGCTCAGCCGCACCAGTCGCGCAAAGTCCATGGCGTTGTTCCACGAATAGGACAGCTTCCTGCCCAGCGTGGCCTCCTCCGCCCCGAAGTACAGGCCGTAGCCCGTGTAGGCCTTGCCGTTCTGGTCGGTGTACTCCCGCCGCTCCATGGTGAAATCGCGGAGGGTGATGACCTCCCCGTTCCGCTCTATCTGCAAGTCGAAGGCGCCTGTCTTGTTCAGCCCCATCAGCAGGCTGATATCGCTGTATACGTACACCTTCTCGCCGTCAATGCGCAGCAGCCGGTCGCCCTCCTGCAAGCCGTCAGCGCTCTCCAGCGGGCAGCCGTCGGCAAAGCCCGCCACCACCGGCACGTAGAACGCCTGGGCATCGGCGTACAGTACCAGGATAATGAGCAGTCCCGCAATGAAGTTCATGGCCGCGCCTGCCGCGAAGATCAGCAGCTTGGCCCAGAAGCCCTGATTGTTCAGGGCTGTCGGATCATCGGAATCCTCCTCTTCGCCTTCCATGGCACAGAAACCGCCCACCGGAAACAGCCGCAGGGAGTACTGCGTCTCCCCCTTCTGCTTCTTCCACAGGGTGGGCCCCATGCCGATGGAAAACTCGTTGACCCGCACGCCGCAGGCCTTGGCCGCCATGAAATGCCCCAGCTCGTGGACGGCGATGAGCACGCCGAACACCAGTATGGCCGCTAAGATATATACCATTCCCACAACTCCTTTATGGCGCTGTGCGCCTTACAGCACGGCCTGACGGGCCATTCTGTCTGCTTCCAGTATATCCGCAAGGCTCGGCCGATATATCACCGGCACCTTGGACAGTGCCTTCTCCACCAGCCGCGGGATGTCGTTGAATCCGATCTCGCCCTGCAAAAACCGCTGCACCGCCGCCTCGTTGGCGCCGTTCATCACGGCGCAGGCCGTGCCGCCCGCCGCCGCGCACTGCCGCGCGATGCGCAGGCAGGGGAACGCCTCCATGTCCGGTGCGCTGAACGTCAGTGCGCCGCAGGACAGCAGATCCAGCCGCCTGTCCGGTGTCTCCGCCCGATAGGGATACGTCATGGCGTACCGGATGGGCAGCTTCATATCCGGCGTACCCAGCTGGGCCAGCATGGCCCCGTCGCGGAACTCCACCAGCGAGTGGACGATGCTCTGGCGGTGGATCACCGCCTCCACCTGCTCCACCGGCAGGTCGTACAGCCGCATGGCCTCGATGATCTCCAGTCCCTTGTTCATCAGGGTAGCCGAGTCAATGGTGATCTTTGCCCCCATGGTCCAGTTGGGGTGCTTCAGGGCGTCCGCCGCCGTCACATGCTCCAGCTCATCGAAGCTCCGGCCGAAAAACGGCCCGCCGGAGCAGGTCAGCAGCAGCCGCCGCACCTCGCCGCGGTCGCGGCAGCCCTGTAAACACTGGAAGATGGCGCTGTGTTCCGAGTCCACCGGCACGATCTCCGCCCCCGTCTCACGGGCCGCAGACATCACCAGCTCACCGGCGCACACCAGCGTCTCCTTGTTGGCCAGGGCGATGCGCTTTTTCTCCATGATGGCCGCCAGCGTCGGCGCCAGTCCCACGCTGCCCATCACCGCCGTCACCACCGTGTCCGCCTCCGGCAGCGTGGCCGCGGCGGTAAGGCCCTCCGGCCCCTCCATCACCTCGATGCCGGTGCCCCGCAGGCGTTCCCGCAGCTCCTTGGCCGCCGCAGGGTCATACAGCACGGCAAGGCGCGGCCTGAACTGCCGCGCCTGCTGCTCCAGCAGGTCCACCTGCCGGTTGGCGGTCAGCGCCGCCACGGAAAGTCCCAGCTCCTGCGCCACGGCCAGCGTCTGCCGTCCGATAGACCCTGTGGCGCCCAGCAGGGATATGGTTTTCGTCATAGATATATCCTCGATGCACTTTCTCAATACAGCGTCACCGCGTTCACGATCATCCAGATCACCGGCGCGGCAAAGATCACGCTGTCAAACCGGTCCAGTACGCCGCCGTGCCCCGGCAGCAGCCGTCCGTAGTCCTTGATGCCGTACTGCCGCTTGACGCAGGAGAAGCTGAGATCGCCCAGCTGCCCCAGCACCGCGCCCACCAGACCCAGCAGCACGCACCAGCCGATGTGCAGCGGCACCTCCGTGCATAGGAAGAAGATGATGCGGTACAGCACCATGCCCACCATGCCGCCCACAAGGCCGCTGACCGCGCCCTCACGGGTCTTTTTGGGACTCACCACCGGCGCCAGCTTCGTCTTGCCGAACAGCATGCCGCCGAACAGTGCCATGGTGTCGCTCATGAACGCCGCCACCAGCGGAATCAGCACCAGCCCCGCGCCGTGCTCCAGCATCCGCAGCCGCAGCAGGCAGCTGAGAGCCAGCGGGATGGCCGCGCCGGCCACCAGGATGGCGCACAGCGCCGTGAAATCCATCTCCTCTTTTTTGCCGTACTCCAGCACCATGCACAGAAACACCACCACCACCAGTGCCGCCAACAGCCAGGGCATCAGCCCTGCCGCCGCTGTACCGGCGAAGCGCTCATGACTGAAATACACGTTGGCCACCACGAACACCGCCAGCGTGGCCGCAAGGCCCCACCAGCGCCGTGTCTTTTCCGGCGGCAGCACCGCCGCCAACAGCTCATGGCTGGCGATGATGCACAGTCCCATGAGCAGGGCCAGCGTAGCCCAGTCCGGCGCGGCGCACAGCACGGCCAGCAGGGCCGGTACTCCCACCACAGCCACCAAAATTCTCTGTTTCATGGATATCTCCTCACTTCACGCCGCCGAATCGGCGGTCCCGCTTCTGATATGCGATGATGGCCTTGTCCAGCTCTGCGCGGGTGAAGTCAGGCCACAGGGTATCGCAGAAATAAAATTCGCTGTACGCGCACTGCCACAGCAGGAAATTGCTGAGCCGCAGCTCGCCGCTGGGCCGGATGATGAGCTCCGGGTCAGGGATGCCGGCGGAGTACAGGTACTTCCCGAAGTTCTCCTCCGTCCAGTCCTCTCCCGCCTCGGCGCACCGCCGGGCAGCCCGCAGGATCTCGGCCCGCCCGCCGTAGTTCAGGCAGATGTTGGCCTGAAACCCGTCGCAGTGCCCGCTGATCTCCCGCGTCTCCTCCGCCAGCTTCTGCAATTCCGGCGCGATGGCAGACAGGTCCCCGAAGAATTTCAGCCGGATGTTGTCCCGCTCCATGGTGTCCACGGCCTCCAGCAGATATTGCTTCAAAAGGCCCATGATGGCGCTGACCTCCTCGGCCGGCCGCTTCCAGTTCTCCGTGGAGAACGCATACACCGTCAGATATGCCACGCCCAGCTCTTTGCAGTAAGTGGCGATATCCCGGAACACTTCGGCCCCCGCCTTATGTCCGGCAGTACGCGGCAGCGAACGCTGCTTCGCCCAACGACCGTTGCCGTCCATAATAATAGCGATATGGCGGGGAAGGCGGTTTTTGTCCACCTCCCCCGCCGTATGGGGCATTTTCTTACGGAACAGACCCATCAGACGGACATCAGTTCCTTTTCCTTGTTATCCAGCAGCTTATCCAGTTCCTTGCAGCTGTCGTCGGTCAGCTTCTGCAGGTCCTTCTCCACGATCTTCATCTCGTCCTCTGTGATCTCGGAGGCCTTCTGCTGCTTCTTGAAGTTCTCCAGAGCATCGCGGCGAATGTTGCGCACCGCCACCTTGCCCGCCTCAGTGTACTTGTGGATCTGCTTCACCAGATCCTTACGGCGCTCCTCCGTCAGCTGGGGAAAGGCCAGACGGATGCACTTGCCGTCGTTCTGGGGATTGATGCCCAGGTCAGACTCCTGGATGGCCTTCTCGATGCCCTTCAGGGCGGAAGCGTCCCAGGGGGTGATGACCAGCGTGCGGGGGTCGGGAGAACCCACAGACGCGATCTGCTGAATGGGCGTGGGCGTACCGTAATAATCCACACTGATGCGATTCAGCACGGAGGCGTTGGCGCGTCCGGCACGCACGGTGTCGAAATCGCTGATGACTGCCTCGATGCTCTTTTTCATTTTGTCCTCGTAGACCTTATACTCGTCCTTCAACATAAGTTAAGCCTCCTTCACGATCGTTCCGATTTTTTCGCCGCGCAGGGCGCGGATGATATTCTGGGGGTCCTTCAGAGCAAACACCAGCACGGGGATATGGTTGTCCATGGACAGGCTGGTGGCGGTGGAATCCATCACGGCCAGATGCCGTTTCAGCACCTCGTCATAGGTGATGGAGTCGAATTTCACGGCCGATGCGTTCTTGGCCGGATCGCTGTCGTACACACCGTCGATATTCTTGGCCAGCAGGATGATGTCGGCCTCGATCTCCGCCGCCCGCAGCACCGCCGCAGTGTCGGTGGAGAAGAACGGGCAGCCGATGCCGCAGCCGAAAATGACCACGCGGCCCTTCTCCAGATGCCGGATGGCCCGGGCCCGAATATACGGCTCCGCCACGGCGCGGATCTCCAGTGCCGTCTGCACCCGCACGTCCACGCCCTTCTGCTCCAGCACATCGGCCATGGCCATGCAGTTCATGGCAGTGGCCAGCATGCCCATATGGTCGGCGCGGGTCCGCTCGATGTGGCCCTCGCCGTCCTTCACGCCGCGCCAGAAGTTGCCGCCGCCGATGACGACGCCCACCTGCACGCCCATGTCCACACACTCTCGGATGACCTCGGCCACACGGCCCATCACCTGAAAGTCCAGTCCGAAATGCTTGTCGCCTGCCAGCGCCTCGCCGCTGATTTTAATAAGTACCCGCTTGTATTTTGGCTGGTCCATCAAATTGCCTCCCGTTTTTTACTCCCTGCCGCCGGTCAGCAGGGCGAACTTCCCCTTGTTGACCGATGGTGGTATTTTACCTTATTTCTCCGGTTTTGCATAGGGGGTAAAAGAAAAAATTTGTTTTTTCCCGCAGCCGGTGTATAATGTGAAAAACACCTGCGGGAGGAATGCATTTATGGATATGCAGCACGTATTGGGCCGCACCTGGGCGGCGGAGGGCGCTACCGCCCTGCTGCCCCTGTATTTTCTGTCGGAGAAGGACGTGATCCTCATTGACACCGGCTACGCCAAGCTGGACCGCTCCGGTCTGACTCATCTCATCGATGACAACGGCCTGCGTCTGCGGGGCATCATCTGCTCTCACGCCCACTTCGACCACACCGGCAACGTCCGCTATCTCCAGCAGCGGTACGGCTGCCCCGCCGCCATCCAGCTCATCGAGGCCGGCATCTCCGTGAACCCCGACAGCTATCGGGCCAACTACGTGGCCCTGACCTACGGCAAGAGCCGCCAGCTGTTTCTGGAGGAATGCTTCACTGCGGACATCGTCATCGGGGCGGAGGATGACCATCTGGACCTGTGCGGCGCCCGCTTCGGCATTTTACAGCTCCCCGGCCACTCCGCCGGCCACATCGGCGTGGTGACGCCGGACGGCGCCGCCTACGTGGGCGACTGTCTCATCGACCACGACGAGATCGCCGCTGCCAAGCTGCCCACCAGCATGTTCATCGCCCGGGATCTGGAAAGCAAGGAGCACCTCCGCCAGCTGGACGCCCCCGCCTATATCGTGGCCCACAAGCAGGTGCTGACGGACCGTGCCGCCTTCGACGCGCTGATCGATGAGAACATCGCCTTCATCCACGCCAAGGAGCAGGAGCTGCTGGCCGATCTCACCGATGGCATGACGTTCCCCGAGTGGATCGCCGCCTTCTGCCGCCGCGAGAACATCCGCACCCACAACGAGCTGAAGTTCAGCGTGGTGGAGCGTAACTTCTCCAACTTTGTGGCGTGGCTGACGGATTCCGGCCGCGTCACCGTCCAGCGGGAGTTTTGTGCCAAGCGCTATTATCACGCAGAAAGTCTGTAAGGAACTATTGCTTTACATAGAATGCAAAGACAGGGTATGCCGTTCCGGCACGCCCTGTCTTTTGTCATCTCACTCGCGGTCGTCAGTAACGCCTGTCAGGTCCAGGGGCTTGCCGTCCCGCCACAGGCGCTCCAACCCGTAAAATTCCCGGGCCTCGTGGTTGAAAACGTGGACGGCGATGCAGCCGTAATCCAGCAGCACCCACGTGCCGCCGCGGTAGCCCTCGCGGTGCAGCGGATCCTCCCCCGCTTCCTCATGCAGCACCTTCTCCACGTTGTCCACCAGCGCATTGATCTGGGTGTTGGACGAGCCGGTAGCCAGCACAAAATAGTCGGCCAGTGTGGTCAGGTCGGCGATCTCCAGCGCCTGGATCTCTTTTCCCTTCTTATCGGACAGCGCACGCGCCGCCAGCAGTGCCAGTTCCTTGGGTGTTTTCATCGTATCCCTCTTTTCAATAAGTAGTCCCGCGCATCGCGGGTCAGATGGTGGACGGGGTTGCCCATCTCCTCCATCTCCTGTATGGTCATGCTCAGCCCCATAAGAAGGCCGTGGTCCAGATCCTCATACACCGCCTGCCGCAGCGTGTCCACGCCGTCGAAGTCGCGGCTGGGCTCGATATAGTCTGCCAGATAGATGATCTTCTCCAGCAGCGTCATGTCCGGCTTGCCGGTGGTGTGATACCAGATGGCGTCGTACACCGCATCCTCCACGCCGAACACATCGCGGGCGATGGCCGCGCCGGTCTTGCTGTGCAGCAGCTTCAGCGCTTTCTGCTCCAGCTCGTCCAATTCGATGCCATACTGTGCGCACAGCGCCAGCTGCTCCGGCATGTCCAGCTTCTTGGTGCAGTCGTGGAGCAGCGCCGCGATGCGCGCCTGGATCTCGTCACCGCCATAGCGGCGGGCCAGGCGCACCGCCTCCTGCTCCGTCCCCAGCACGTGGGGCATCCGCTTGGGCTTCAGATAGCTCAGTGCGATGGGTCTCAGCTCATCCGGCGTCAGCCCCGTCAGCGTTTTCTTCGTGCTGTACAGCCTCTCCCGCAGCACATAGCCGTATACGGCGGGGGGCAGCAGGTCCGCGCCGCCGCCCTGAGCCAGCACCTGACGCACCTCCGTGGAGGACAGCTCCACTCCCTGCGGATTGGGGATGACGGTCACGTCCGCGCCGAATTCCCGCTCCAAAAATGCCTTCTGTCGGGAAAAAACCGCCTCCTCACCATCTTTTCGGCGGCTGAATGCGCCGATGTGGGCCATGGACATCACCCGCTGCGGCTCCCGCCAGTCCTGTAAGGTCAGGAACATATCCGACCCCATCAGGAGCCACAATTCGTCCTCCGGAAACTGGTTCTTCATCATGCACAGCGTTTCCCACGAATAGCTGGGTCCTTCGCGCCGCAGCTCCACGTCCAGCACCTCGGCTTTTTTTCCCAGCTCCGCCGTGGCAAGCACCGCCATATCCCGCCGCTGGGCGGGCGACGCTGCCCCTGCCGGCAGGGCCTTGTGGGGTGGGATAAACGTAGGGACCAGCAGCAGCCTGTCCAGTGCCAGCGTCTCCATGGCGGCTTTTGCCGCCGCGATATGCCCGATATGGGGCGGGTCAAATGTCCCGCCATAGATGCCGATTTTCAACTCTCTCACCCGCTTTCACAGGTATTTTTAATTTAAAAGTACCGTTTCTCACGCCTGCGGCCTCTTGGCCTTCACCAGTTCGATCTTCCGCCGGCTCTTGTCGTGCTGCATGCGGTAGAGCACGAACTTGCTGCCGATGACCTGCACCACCTCGCAGCGGGCGGCCACAGCCAGCTGCTCCGCCGCCTCGCGGGCGGTGAGCATGGAGTTCTCCAGCACGCGGACCTTGATGAGCTCGCGGGCCTCCAGCGCATCGCTGACCTGCTTGACCAGGTTGTCGCCGATGCCGTCCTTTCCCACCTGCACGATGGTGTCGATGTCGTTGGCCAGGCCCCGCAGCTGGGCCCGCTGTTTGCTTGTCAGTTCCATAGTTTACTTCTCCAAATGTTCGTTATTTGCCAGATATTCCTTCAATTCTACCGCAAACTTCCGCAGAGCGTTGCCGCGGTGGGAGATGGCGTTCTTCTCCTCCGCTGTCAGCTGGGCGAAGGTCCTGCGCAGGGACGGCACCAGGAACACCGGATCGTAGCCGAATCCGCCGTCGCCCATAGGCGCAAAGGCAATGGCTCCGTGGCAGTCGCCCTCCGCCGTCAGCATATCTCCATTGGGGAAGGCGCAGACGATAGCGGTGTGGAAATAGGCGCTGCGGTCCGTGGCGCCCCGCAGGTTCTGCAGCAGCAGGCGGTAGCGGGCCGCGTCGTCGTCCAGCCCGCCGTAGCGGGCGGAGTAGACGCCGGGTGCGCCGCCCAGCCAGTTGACGCACAGGCCGGAGTCATCGGCGATGGCCGGCAGGCCGCTGGCCTCCATGATGGCGTTGGCCTTCAAGGCTGCGTTCTCGGCGAACGTCTCCCCCGTCTCCTCCACGTCCACGTAGATGCCCAGATCCGCGGGCATCACCACTTCGATGCCCAGATCCGCCAGAACGGCCTGCATCTCGGCCAGCTTTCCCTTGTTATGGGAGGCAAGTACAAATTTCATCGCAGTATATCCCCCAGCAGTTCTTTCTGTTTCCGGATGAGCTCCCGATTTCCCTTGGCGCACAGCTCCACCAGTGCCTGCTGCTCCTGTAAGGAGAAGGCGCGGCCCTCGCCGGTGCCCTGGATCTCGATGATCTCGCCCAGCTCGTTCATGATACAGTTCAGGTCCACCTGCGCCCGGCTGTCCTCGGAATACTGGAGGTCCAGCATAGGCGTCTCCGCCACGATGCCGGCGGACACGCCGGCCACATAGTGCCTGATGGGCATACGGCCTATGTCGCCGTCCTCCACCAGACGGCGGCAGGCCAGCGCCAGCGCCGCAAAGCCGCCGGTGACACTGGCGGTACGGGTACCGCCGTCGCCCTGCAGCACGTCGCAGTCGATGGTGATGGTGCGCTCACCCAGCAGGGCCATGTCCACCGCCGCCCGCAGGCTGCGGCCGATGAGCCGCTGGATCTCGGCGCTGCGGCCGGACAGCTTCAGCTTGTCCACGTCGCGGCGGCTCCGCTCCCGGTTGGCCCGGGGCAGCATGGAGTACTCCGCCGTGACCCAGCCGTGGCCCGGACGCACATGGGGCGGCACGCGGTCCTCCACCGAGGCATTGCACAGCACCACCGTATCGCCGCAGCGGATGAGCACGCTGCCCTCCGCGAATTTCGTAAAGCCCGCCGTCATCTCCACGGGCCGCAGTTCGTTGTATTTCCGGCCGTCTGCTCGTTCCATTATCGCGCCCTCCTTACAGCAGCTCTCGGGTGAATTCCCTGGCGTCGAAGGGCCGCAGGTCTCCAATGCCCTCGCCAACGCCCACGAACTTCACCGGCACCTGCAGCTCCTGGGCAATGGCCACCACGATGCCTCCCTTGGCGGTACCGTCCAGCTTCGTCAGGATGATGCCGGTAAGCCCCGCCGTCTCCTTGAACTGGCGGGCCTGGATAAGGCCGTTCTGGCCGGTGGTGGCGTCCAGCACCAGCAGCGTCTCCTTGGCGGCGTCCGGCGCCTCGCGGTCGATGATCTTCCGCAGCTTGGCCAGCTCGTTCATCAGGTTCTGCTTGTTGTGGAGTCGTCCCGCCGTGTCGCACAGCACCACGTCCACGTTACGGGCCTTGGCGGCCTGCAGCGCATCGAACAGCACGGCGCCCGGGTCGGCGCCCTCGTGCTGGCGGACAATATCCACACCGGCGCGGTCTGCCCAGATCTCCAGCTGGTCGGCAGCGGCGGCACGGAACGTATCACCGGCGCACAGCAGCACCTTCTTGCCCTCACTCTTGTAGCGGGCGGCCAGCTTGCCGATGGACGTAGTCTTGCCCACGCCGTTGACGCCGATGATCAGCACCACGCTCGGCTGGGTGCTCAGGTCCATGGACGGGTCGCCCACGTCCAGCTTCTCCGCCAAAATATCGCGGAGAGCGTCCTTCACCTCGTCGGCGCGGCCCAGCAGCTTCTGGCTCACCCGCTTGCGCAGCTGCGCCACCGTATCGGCGGCGGTGGCCGCGCCGATGTCCGCCAAGATCAGCGCTTCCTCCAGTTCCTCATAAAAGTCGTCGTCCAGCCTGTCAAAGGTCATGGACGCCAGCCATGCTTCCTTGAATTTCTTGAAAAATCCCATATGGACCTCCTTATTTGATCTTCAGCTCCTTGGCCATGTCGTTGAGATTGATGGTGAGGATGCGGCTGACGCCCTTTTCCTGCATGGTCACGCCGTACAGCACATCGGCCTCCTCCATGGTGCCGCGCCGGTGGGTAATGACGATGAACTGGGTCTTACCGGCGATGCGCCGCATGTAGCGGGCGTACCGCACCACATTGGCTTCGTCCAGCGCCGCCTCGATCTCGTCCATGACGCAGAACGGCGTGGGATGTACCTTCAGAATGGCAAAGTACAGGGCGATAGCCACGAAGGCTTTCTCGCCGCCGGACAGCAGCGTGATGGTCTTGAGCTGCTTACCCGGAGGCTGCACCTTGATCTCGATGCCGCAGCTGAGGATGTCGTTCTCGTCCTCCAGCTCCAGCTGGGCCTTGCCGCCGCCAAACAGCTCCAGAAACGTCTCCTGAAAACTCTCGTTCAGCAGCTTGAACTGCTGGCCGAAGATCTCCGTCATCTGGCGGGTCAGCTGCTCGATGACGCCGTTGAGCTCCTCCTTGGCCTTTTCCACGTCGCTGCGCTGCTCCGAGAGGTAGGTATAGCGTCCGTTGACCCGCTCGAATTCCTCGATGGCCCCGATGTTCGGAGGACCCAACGCTTTGATCTCGCGGTTCAGCTCCGCGATGCGGCGGGTGGCCTTGCTGACGCTCTCCAGCTCCACCCGCTGCTCCAGCGCGGCGCTGTGGCTCAGCTCGTAGTTCTCCCACAGCTTGTCCAGCAGCTGCTTTTCCTCCATGGCGCTGCTCTCCAACTTCCGCTGGAGGCGGCTCTCCGCCTGAGTAGCGTCCAGCAGCGCCTCGTTGAGCTGACGGCCCTCGCGGCTGAACTGTTCGCGGCGGGCCTCCAGCGCCAGCTTGTCCCGGGCCAGCTGCTCCAGCTGCTGCCGCAGGGCGGACATCTGCTGCTGCAATTCGTCCAGACGGGTCTGGCGCTGGGCGATCTCTGCCGCCGCCTTCTCATTGTCGGCGCGGAACCGCTCCGCCAGCTGGTCGCGTCCGGCGCGGTCGGCGGCCATGTCCTCCTGCACGCGGCGCAGCTCCTCCGCGCCCCGCAGGGCCGTCTCCTTCTCCGCCAGCAGCGCCGCCTGCGCCGCCTTTTTCTCGCTGACCGTCTCGGCCAACCGGTCGCCGGCGTCGTTCAGGTCCGTCTGTCCAGCCAGCTTCTCCTGTGCCTGACGGCGCAGGGTCTCGGCGTTGGACTCCGCCTGTTCAATGGCCTCCTGCACTTCCCTGATACGGGCTTCATCCTCGCTGTCGCGGCGGTCGAAGCCCGCCAGCTCCTGCTCCATGCTCTCGCAGCTCAGGCGCAGGCTGTCCAATAAAATGTCGTAGTGATCCTGGCGGGTCTGGAGGGTCAGTACCTCGCTTTCCGCCTTGTGCTGCTGGTCACGCGCCACCTGTAACTCGTATTCCGCCTTCTGCAGATCGCGCTGCAGGTCCTCCGCCTGCTGGGCGGCGGTGCAGAGCTGGGCGCGCATGCCGTCCTGTCTGGCTGTCAGACGCTCCAGCTCGTTGGCGCGGGACAGCACGCCCGCGCTGCGGCTGACGGAGCCGCCGGTCATGGAGCCGCCGCGGTTGATGACCTGACCGTCCAGCGTCACGATGCGGAAGCCGTTGCGAAATTTCCGCGCCATGGCGATGCCGCTGTCCAGATCCTCCACCACCACGGTGCGGCCCAGCAGGTTCCGGAAGATGTTGTCATATTGGGGATCATACGTCACCAGACGGCTGGCGACGCCCACAAAGCCGTATTCTCCGGCCACGTTGTCCCGCAGCTCCTCACCGCGGATGGCGGTAAGGGGCAGGAATGTGGCGCGGCCGCCGTCCCGCTGCTTCAGAAAGCCGATGGCGGCCTTGGCGTCCTCCTCCCGATCCACCACGATGTTCTGCATTCCCGCGCCCAGTGCGATCTCCAGCGCCAGCGCGTACTCCTGCTTCGTGGTCATCAGGCCAGCCACAGGGCCGTGTACGCCCCGCAGGGCGTTCTTCTCCGCCGCCTGCATCACGGTCTTGACCGCCTTGGAGAAGCCCTCGTACTCCTTCTCCATCTCCGTCAGAAGGCGGATGCGGTCGTCCAGCGCGGCGGCATCCATGGTCAGCTTCAGCTTGGCCGCGGCAGCGTCCTCCGCTTTTTTGCGGCGGCTGTCCATCCGCAGGCTGTGGCCCTGGATGACATTCTCCGCCGCCTGGGCCTCCTCCTGCGCATCCCGCAGGGCGCGGCGGTTCTCTTTGCTCTCTTTTTCACTGTTTTCCAGCTTTTCCCGTGCCTCGGCCAGCTCCTGTCCTACCGTCTGGCGGCGCTGGGCGATCTCGGCGGCACCGGCGGTAATGGCGGACAGCTTCGCCCGCCCGTCGGCGGCGGCGGCCACGGCCATGGCCTCCTGCGCCCGCAGGGTCTCCACGTCCTCCGCCGCGTCCTTGGCGCTGTCGGCCAGCTCCTGAGCCTGGCGCAGCAGCTCGTCAAGCTGCTCCTGCATCCGGGCCATCTGCCGGTCGATCTCCGCCACGCGGGCCAGCTTGCCGTCGACCTGGCTCTGTATGCCGCTGCGGCGGCTGTCGCTGTCGGCCAGCTCCTGCTCCAGCCGGCGCAGGGACTCCTCGTTGTGGGCCACGCCGGTGCGCAGCACCGCCATGGCGGACTCCTCCTCACCGGCGGCGGTCTCCAGCCCGCTGACCTTGGCACGCAGGGCCTCGGCGTCCATATCGTTCTGCCGCACCTGCTGACCGCAGCGCTCACCCTCCTCGTAGGAGGCGTCCAGCGCGGTCTGGGCCTTACGGCACTCCTCAGCGGCCAGCTCCGTGTCCGCCTCCAGCTTCACCTTGGCGGCGCGGATATTTTGCAGCTGCTCCAGCCACACGGAGATCTCCAGCACACGCAGCTCGTCCCGCAGCACCAGATACTTCTTGGCCGTCTCCGCCTGCTTGCGCAGAGGCTCCACTTGTAATTCCAGCTCGGCGATCTTATCGTTGATGCGCACCAGATTCTCCTGGGTGCGCTCCAGTTTGCGTTCCGACTCCTCCTTACGGTGGCGGTACTTGCTGATGCCCGCCGCCTCCTCGAAGATCTCGCGGCGCTCGCCGCTTTTTACGGACAGGATCTCGTCGATCTTGCCCTGTCCGATGATGGAATAGCCCTCGCGGCCCATGCCGGTGTCCATGAACAGCTCGTTCACGTCCTTGAGCCGCACGGACTGCTTATTGATGTAATACTCCGACTCGCCGCTGCGGTAGTAGCGGCGGGTGACCGCTACCTCCGCCTCGTCGCGGGTTGGGAAAATGTGCTCCGTATTGTCGATGACCAGCGTCACCTGTGCGAAGCCCATCTGGTTCCGCGTCTCCGTACCTCCGAAGATCACATCCTCCATCTTGGCGCCGCGGAGCTGGCGGCTGTTCTGCTCGCCCATGACCCAGCGGATGGCGTCGGAGATGTTGGATTTGCCGGAGCCGTTGGGCCCCACGATGGCGGTGATGTCCTCACCGAAGTCCAGCACCGTCTTATCGGGAAACGACTTGAACCCCTGAATTTCCAGCGCTTTTAGATAGATAGGGCTCACCCCTTTCGCAATTGCATACTATAACTAAATTAGTATACAACGGAAGCCCTCTATTTTCAAGAAAAAACCGTGGACGCCGCCGAAAAAAATGCAAACCGTGGAGGGGACGGCCCGCCGTCCCCTCCCTGCCCTATTCCTCCCGCCGACGGTCCATCTGGCGGTACAGGCTGTCCAGCGCATCGGACAACCCGCCCACGTGGTCGATGATGCCCAGCGTCACCGCCTCCTCGCCGTACAGCACGGTGCCCACATCGTTGGCCATATCGCCGGAGGCCAGCATCAGCTGACGGAAACGGTCCTCGCTGATGTGGCTGTGGGCCGCCACGAACTTCACGATGCGCTCCCGTATCCGCTCGAAGTAGCGGTATGTCTCCGGCGCGGCGATGACCGTACCGGACATGCGCACGGGGTGGATGGTCATGGATGCGGTGTGGGCAATAAACGTCTCCTTTCCGCACACCGCCAGCGGCACGCCGATGGAGTGGCCGCCGCCCAATACCAGCGTCACCGTGGGCAGGCGCATCCCCGCTACCAGCTCCGCGATGGCAAGGCCTGCCTCGATGTCGCCGCCCACCGTGTTCAGAAGCAGCACCAGGCCGTCCACCTCGTCCGACTCCTCCAGTGACGCCAGCAGCGGCAGCACGTGCTCATATTTGGTGCTTTTCGTATTGTTGGGCAGCACCATGTGGCCCTCCACCTGCCCCACGATGGTGAGGCAGTGTACCGTGCCATGGCGGTTCTTCACCACGGTGGAACCCATGTCCACGATCTGCTGCGTGGCCTGCGGGGACGGCTCCTGCTCCTGGCCTCCCTCCGACGACGCCTTTGCTCTGCTTGTCTCGTCTGTCATGCTCCGCGCCTCCCTTTCTCCGGTAGGATGCGCAGGAGAGCATTTTTTATCCCCGACTGCGCAAAAAGAGACGCGCATTTGAGACGGGATTTTGTGGCTGCCCACAGGTTTGTCGTCCGCGCGCACCGCCTACAACAGAGGCAGCTCGTATCGGCGCAAGAGGGATTCTATGGGCCGGTACAGCCGTGATGAGGGCAAGGCAAAGGATCTGATCGAGCGCATGATGCAGGACACCGACGATCCCAACGTAAAGGAATCACTGCGGCAGGCAATGCACGTTGTTGAGAACGGGTAACGTTGCTTACACGTTACTTACAAACGTGTTTTGAAGGAAATAAGAAAATCCCTGTAACCGTTGCGGTTACAGGGATTTTTGTGGAACATCGCAACACTATAGATGCCACGGCCTTCACCCATTCGCAAGCGTCCAGTATATTATTTTTTTTACTCCATGGGAGATGGTTCTCCGCTATGAGCCTCCAGAGCTTCGATGCGGTGATCCTGCGTCAAGATCTCCATCTGGCTGATGGCGATGGCGTTGAGTTTTGTCAGCCGCTCGGCCTGAGACATCCCCTCGTTTATGAACACCGCATTCAGGTTTTCCAGATTGGACAGGCAGACCAGCTGAGAGACATTGGCGTAGTCACGGATATTCCCTTTCAGATCGGGATGGCTGTCCCGCCACTGCTTTGCGGTCATACCAAACAGGGCCATGTTCAGAACATCAGCTTCACTGGCATACACCATGGAGACCTGCTTTGCGGAAAGCTCGGGCGGAATCAGATTTTCCTTGATGGCGTCCGTATGGATGCGGTAGTTGATCTTTGCCAGGTTTCGCTTGATGTCCCAGCCAAGTTGTTTCATCTCCTCGGTCTTGAGCCGCTCAAACTCCTTGACCAGATACAGCTTGAATTCAACAGAAATCCAGGAGGCAAACTCAAAGGCAATCTCTTTGTGTGCATAAGTGCCGCCGTATCGACCAGCTTTTGAAACGATGCCGATAGCGCCGGTTGCCTCTACCCACTTTTGGGGAGTCATCACAAAACTGTTCAGACCGGCCTGACTCCTAAACGCATCGAATTCGACACGGTTAAAAGACGGGTTGTATAGAGATTCCCAAACACCCAGGAACTCAATCGTGTTCCGGTTCCGCAGCCAGTTTTGGATAATGTAGCGAGGATTGTCGCTGTCCTTCAGCTTGGCGATGTCAGTCAAGCTGATAAAATCATCTCGCTCGGAATTCCATTGTACACTAATTTCCGCTCCTTTGACAACCAGCTTGTCCACTTGTCCGCACCTCCTTGCTGATTATTTTTTGTAGCAATCCCCGGCAACCTTCCTCCACATCCCGCCAGGTCGTGTCGAAATCGTCGGTGTACCACGGATCGGCTACCTCGCCGGGGCGGTCGGTAAAGTCCATCAGCAGGTGCATCTTGTCGGCAAAATCGCCGCCGCAGATCCGGTACATACTCCGCAGGTTGGCCCGATCCATGCCAATCAGAAGGTCGTACTTCTCGTAATCGCTGTTCAGAAGCTGCCGGGCTTGTTTGCCGGAACAGTCGATGCCATGCTCGGACAGCTTGCGGCGAGTCGGCGGATAAACCGGGTTGCCGATCTCCTCGGTGCTGGTAGCTGCCGACTCGATTTGAATGCTCTGCTCCAGACCGGCTTTCTTCACCAGATCCTTCATGATAAACTCGGCCATCGGGCTTCTGCAAATATTCCCATGGCAGAGAAAAAGTATCCTGATCATGCTCTGTACACTCCAACTCATTACTATCGCACTCAGTATAGCACTGAATCTCAGATTCGTCGAGTTGGATTTCCAGATGGGCGGCAGAATCGATTTTTCTCTGGAGTTCTGCCTTTGACCAGCCGAAACGACCAGCGGCACGAAGATACCAGCGCCGCTCCTCCGGCTCCATGTCTGCTTCCAGAATGACTACATTCTGCGTCCAACTGATCTCCATGGCCAGCTTCAGCAACTCGGGGGTGTCCTCATACATCCGATAGAACTCCCGCATCCGGCGAAGGTTGCGCGGGGAGAAGCCGGAAACATCGGGGAAACGGCTGTGCAGATATTCAGCTGCGGCCACTGCCGCGCCTTTCTCCGGCCGGGAACAGACGATGCGGCCCAGTTCGCAGCAGAGTTGCATCTGGGGCATCTCGGCGGTCAGCGCAGCGTCCAGAGCCGCAAACATGGCGGAATAATCGATGTTTTTGCGGATGTTCATAGCTTCTCCTTTCCGGCAGAACCTGCCTTATTTTGAAACAGGCCAAAGAGAAGCACAGGAGGCGCCTCCTGCGTTTCTCTTTGGCCTGTTACACCACTTGTACCATCTGCTTCCAGAGCAGGACGAAGCGGTCGTCGATAATTTTGTTGTCGTGGTAATGTCCGAACAGCCAGTAGTGGAACTTGGCCCGTTCTTTGACTTCCTCCAGGAAGCCGGTCAGCTGGTCGTGAACATATCCACCGTTTCCCAGTATGTCCACGATGCTGTTTGGGGCGCAGTGTGTGATCACATAGTCCATCTCATAGTGAATGCTTTCCAAGCTGTGCCGAGCTTCCTCATACTCGGATTTATCGGGAAGCTCTTGTTTCCACCAGGAGTGGTGGTTGACCCGGAATCGGGCGCCCATTCTGCGAAGAGCCCAGTATTGTTCTTCAAAATCAGGCGCTTTGGGATTCAGAACGCCATTCTCGATGTCGTGGCTCCTGGCACCGCCCATGGTGAAGATGGAGTATCCTTGCAGGTCAAAGACCTGCCCGCGCATCAGATGGATTACATGAGGCCGGATTCGCTGGATCGTTCCACCGTTCCATTCCTCTGTCGGGTATTTGCTCAACAGGTCGAAGTTTTCATGGTTGCCGCTGATGAACAGCGTGGTAAAGGGCAGATCCTCCAGCCAGTCCAGATTCCGCTCCTCCTTCTTGCCCCCATCCCATACGCCACCAAAATCTCCGTTATGCTTAATTCGTTATAATGGAGATTATACCGAATAAGTTGCTATACCGAAAAAATCTCAGAATCCTGCAAATAACATATTCTACACAAAATTTTTCGGTATAGTATTTTTCAATCCAGCGTA
>NZ_DBLZXX010000039.1:0-2552 GCF_057856985.1 Vescimonas sp. | reverse complement strand
TTCAGCGCCTTGGGGGTGACGGCCTTGTCGGTGTCGGTGCGCTCGTAGCTGTCCACCAGATAAGTGATGCCCTTGCTGCCGGTGCTGGCGCTGGGCAGGCTTACCGCGCCCAGCGTGTCGGTATCGGTGAAGCCCAGATACTGACCCTTGCTGCCGGACACCTCCACCCCGTCGCCCTTGGGGCCTTGGGGGCCGGTGTCACCCTTGTCGCCCTTCTCGCCCTTCAGCGCCGCCAACTGCGCCGCCGTGAAGTCCGCGTAGGTGAAGGTGGCGCCCTTTTCGCCGGGGTCACCCTTGGGGCCTTGCGCGCCCGTGTCGCCCTTCGCGCCGGGAGCACCATCGGCTCCGGCAGGGCCGGTGTCGCCTTTCGGGCCTTTCAGTGCGCCTACGTTGATCCATGCGGCCTTGTCCACGTCCCACTGGTACACGGCGTTGCTGTCCGCCGTGCCCACGAACCACGCCTGTCCGGCGCTGCCGGTGGGATGGGCGGTCTGCAAGGCCGCCAGCGTGGCGTACAGTCCCAGCACGGTGTAGCTGTCACCGGAGGGGCCTTTCGCGCCGGTGTCCCCTTTGTCGCCCTTTTCCCCCTTTTCGCCCCGGTCGCCCTTCAGCGCCGCCAGCTGCGCCGCCGTGAAGTCCGCATAGGTGAAGGCATCGCCCTTCTCGCCCTTGTCACCCTTCGCGCCCGGGGCGCCTGCCGGGCCTGCCGCGCCGTCAAACAGGCCGGAGGCCTTGGCCTCCGCCAGGGCACGCTCCAGCATGGGGGTGAAAAACGGCGTGTCGGGATCGGCGGCAGGGTCGCCGGTGGGGTCTGCGCCCGGCTGGATCACGCCGCAGTCGGCGTACACCGTGGGGATCACCACCGTGCCGTCGCCGTCCGCGCCGTACACGCCCGCCAGCAGATGCTCGCCGGGCGTCCGCAGGCATTCCCAGGGGATGGCGCAGGTGCCGTTCTCCCAGGCGGTCACGTCCCGGCGGACATTCCCTGCCCGGAACACGGCGATCTTCTCCAGCGCCGCCCACGCCTCGCCGGAGAACGAAAACGTCACCGCCGCGCCCACCATGCCCGCCGTCAGCGTGGCGGGCCGGGTCACCGCCGCGTCCGCACCGCTGACGGCAATGTGAATGTTGCTCATGAGATTTCCTCCTTTCATGACTAAAAGGGCGGGAGCGCCGCCCTTCTACCCCTGACAAAAGGGAACGGAGCCGTTGCCTGCGGACGGGCAACCGCTGCATCCTATGGCGGAAAATACTTGCCGCCGGCGGCGGTATATGGTATACTGAGTTTGTCGAAAAATCCTTTGCTGTATTCCGGGTGAGCAAAGCCGTGGACATTCGTACTTGGCCCCCTTGTGTAAAGGGGGCTGTCAGCCGCAAGGCTGACTGGGGGATTGTCCGTTATTCGACAACCCCTCCGTCAAAAATCAAAGATTTTTGCCACCTCCCCTTACACAGAGGGAGGCAATCAAATGACCGCCGATAAACACCTGCAGAGCGGGGCCCATGTGCCCGCCGCTATCCCCACACTATGACATAAGGAGGCTCCCCATGGATCTGACGGAAAAGACGCTTTCTTCAGAAAAAATATACGACGGCGCCATCATCCACGTGCGGCGGGACAGGGTGCTGCTGCCCAACGGCCACACCTCCACCCGTGAGATCGTGGAGCATCCCGGCGGCGTGGGCATTCTGGCGCTGGAGGCCGACGGCACGGTGCTGCTGGTGCGGCAATACCGCTATGCCTTCGGCCGCACGCTGCTGGAGATCCCCGCGGGAAAGCGGGAGCCGGGCGAGGAGCCCTTCGTCACCGCCCGCCGCGAGCTGCGGGAGGAGACCGGCGCTATCGCCGAATCCTGGACGCCGCTGGGCAGCCTGATCGCCTCGCCGGGCTGCTATGACGAGGTGCTGTACCTCTATCTGGCGCAGGATCTGCACTACGGAGCCACCGACCCGGACGAGGATGAATTTCTGGCGGTGGAGCGGATGCCGCTGGATCAGCTGGCCCGCCTGTGTCTGGAGGGCGAGGTGACGGACGCCAAAACGGTGTGCGCCGTGCTGAAGGCCAAGCTGCTGGGTCTGTGACGAAAAATTCTTGCCTTTTGCCGCCGTTTGCGGTAGGATAGAGAGAAGAAACAAGGGGAGGAACAACATATGAGAAAAATGGATGGCAAGACCCTGATGGAGCTGATCCTGCTGGTGATCGCCGTGATCTTCTGGGGTCTGCGCAAGTTCGGCGTGCTGACGGCGCCCTGGGCGCTGATGGTGGCGGCTCTTTCGCTGGCGGTCTCCATGGGTCTGCTGGGTATGGGCTACATCGCCCAGAAGCAGAAGTCCCGCAAGATCGCGGGCGTGCTGCTGCTGGCCTTCGCGCTGCTGCAGATCATTCTGGGCCTGACGGCCATGCGGGGCTGATATGACGCAAAAAACGGAGACGGTCTTTGACCGTCTCCGTTTTTTCAGCCTGTCAAAGAACGCCAGTTCTCGTTATGCGAGAGCTGGCGTTTTAGTCGTATCAAAGAAGAAATAGGGCAGAAAAACAAAGAAATCAGAGC
>NZ_DBLZXX010000020.1:0-30681 GCF_057856985.1 Vescimonas sp. | reverse complement strand
AAGGAAGTCATCAAGCACCTGGGCGAGATCGAGAAGCTGGAGAAGTATCTGGGCGGCGTGAAGGAAATGAAGAAGCTGCCCGGCGCTCTGTTCATCGTGGACACCCGCAAGGAGCGCAACGCCATCGCCGAGGCGCACCGTCTGGGCATTCCCGTTGTGGCCATCGCCGATACCAACTGCGATCCCGACGAGATCGACTATCCCATCCCCGGCAACGATGACGCCATCCGCGCCATTAAGCTGATCGCCTCCGTGATGGCCAACGCCATGATCGAGGGCCGTCAGGGCGAGCAGAACGAGGAGGCCGCCGAGGCCAAGGACGCTGAGTAAGTCCGGAATCACACCGCGTATCTCACGGGGCAGGGAAGTGTCCCTGCCCCTTTTTCAATCATATTTTACAGGAGGATATAAAAATGGCTTTTACTGCCGCTGATGTAAAGACCCTGCGCGAAATGACCAGCGTGGGCATGATGGACTGCAAGAAGGCGCTCGTCGAGTGCGATGGCGATATGGATAAGGCTGTTGAGTGGCTGCGTGAGAAGGGTCTGGCCAAGGCTGCCAAGAAGGCCGGCCGCATCGCCGCCGAGGGCATGTCCTACGCACTCACCGAGAACGGCGTGGGCGTCGTGGTGGAGGTCAACTGCGAGACCGACTTCTGCGCCAAGAGCGACCTGTTCGTGGCCTTTGTGAAGGACATCGCCAAGGTCATCGCCGAGCAGAATCCCGCCGATGTGGATGCTCTGATGAACTGCAAGTACTTGAACAGCGATCTGAGCGTCTCCGAGACCATGCCCGAGAAGGTCATGTCCATCGGTGAGAACCTGCAGATCCGCCGCTTCGTCCGCTTCGCCGAGAACACCAGCGTGGGCTATGTCCATGCCGGCGGCAAGATCGGCGTGCTGGTGAATCTGGCCGTGGAGGGCGATATCGACGCCACCGAGATCGGCAAGAACATCGCCATGCAGATCGCGGCCCTGAACCCCCGCTTCTGGGATAAGGCTCAGGTCACCGACGAGGTGCTGGCTGAGGAGAAGAAGATCGCTCTGGCCCTGATGGACACCGATCCCAAGATGGCCTCCAAGCCCGAGGCCGTGAAGGAAAAGATCGTCATGGGCAAGATGAACAAGTTCTACGAGGAGAACTGCCTGATGCAGATGGAGTTCGTCCGCAGCGACATCTTCCAGGGTTCCGTGGAAAAGTACGTGGCCGACGCTGCCAAGAAGCTGGGCGGCTCCGTGAAGTTCGTGGACGCCGTGCGCTTCCAGACCGGCGAGGGCATCGAGAAGAAGCAGGAGGACTTCGCCGCTGAGGTCGCTGCTCAGATGAACATGGGCAAGTAATTGCCGCTGATCGTATGAAATTACGCAGGGGAGAGGCTTTGTAACAGGGCCTCTCCCTGCGCTTTTTGCACGGGGAAACGACACAGGATGGCGGCGGCCGGATCCGGCTGCCGCAGAGAAAGGAGAACGCTGATGACAAACGAAGTGCTGCAAACCATCAAGTCCCGCAGGACAGTCCGCGCATATCGCCCCGATGCCGTGCCGGAGGAGCTGTTGCAGGCGGTGCTGGAGGCGGGGACCTACGCGCCTACCGGCCGCGGCCGCCAGTCTCCGACCATCATCGCCGTGACGTCCGAGGGCTATCGCCAGAAGATCTCTGAGCTGAACGCGGCGGTGCTGGGCAGCGACTCCGACCCCTATTATGGAGCGCCGGTCATCATCCTCGTATTGGCGGACGGCACGGCCAATACCTTTGTGGAGGACGGCAGCTGCGTGCTGGAGAATATGATGCTGGCCGCCGCATCCCTGGGCCTGGGCTCCGTTTGGGTACACAGAGAGCGGGAGATCTTCGACAGCGAAGAGGGCAAGGCGCTTTTACAGGCATGGGGCCTTCCGGAAACGCTGCGGGGCGTCGGCAGTATCGCGCTGGGCTATCCGGCGGGCGCCATTAACGAAGCGGCAAAAAGAAAGGACGGCTACATCGTCCGCGTATAAGGACAAAAAACATCCCCCGTGCAGCAGCATGGGGGATATTTCTGCCTTTTTTTGGCCGGATGGGCGATTTTACGTGGATTTTACACGAGGACGCTTTTTCATTTTACCTGCCCGCCGTATTCTGTGAACTGTAAGGGACATCCGAAATCAAATAAGAAACGAGGTACGAGTATGAAAAAGATCCTTGCATTTGCACTGAGCGCTGTCATGGCGCTGGCTCTGCTGGCCGGCTGCGGCAATCAGACCGATAACAACAGCAGCAACAACAACAACGGCGGCGACGCCAGCGATACCCCTGCCGCCTCTGTCAGCGGCACCGTCTCCACCGACGGTTCCACCTCCATGGAGAAGGTCATCGGCGCGCTGAGCGAGTCCTACATGGCGGCCAACAAGGACGTTACCGTCAACTACAATCCCACCGGCTCCGGCGCAGGCATCACCGCCGTGCAGGAGGGCACCTGTGACATCGGCCTTTCCTCCCGCGCCCTGAAGGACGAGGAGAAGGCGGCCGGCCTGAAGGAAACCGTGCTGGCCTACGATGGCATCGCCATCATCGTCCACCCCGACAACCCCGTCAGCGACCTGAGCATCGAGCAGATCGCCAAGCTGTACACCGGCGAGATCACCAACTGGAAGGACGTGGGCGGCAGCGATGCCGAGGTGGTCCTGATCGGCCGCGAGGCGGCCAGCGGTACCCGCGACGGCTTCGAGTCCATCACCGGCACCAAGGATAAGTGCCAGTACCGTCAGGAGCTGACCTCCACCGGCGATGTCATCACCGCCGTGAGCCAGAACCCCGACGCCATCGGCTACGCCTCTCTGGCGGCCATCAAGGACAGCGTGAAGGCCCTGAGTGTGGACGGCGTCACCCCCAGCGAGACCACCGTCAAGGACGGCAGCTATCAGGTGCAGCGTCCCTTCGTGCTGGTGACGGTGGAGGGCAAGGCCCTCTCCGCTGCGGCACAGTCCTTCTTCGACTACGCCACCTCCGCTGATGCGGCAGACATCATCGCCAAGGCCGGCGCAGTAGCGGCCAACTGAAAGTAAGGCGCGGCAGGCGACGCTCGGCGACGGGCGCCGCCTTGCCCCGTATGCGGAGGTACGCACATGAAAGCAAAACGAGTTCTGGAGAACGCCATACACGGCTGGTTCCTGCTGATGGGTCTGGTAACGGTGGGCTGTGTGCTGCTGATCTCAGTCTACCTCATCATTTCCGGCATCCCCGCTATTCGGGAGATCGGACTGGTGAAGTTCCTGTTCGGCAAGGTGTGGGATTCCAACGCGGCCACGCCCCAGTTCGGCATCCTGCCTTTCATCCTCACCAGCGTGTACGGCACGGCAGGGGCCATCCTGCTGGGCGTACCGGTGGGATTCATGACAGCCGTGTTTCTGGCGAAAATGGCGCCGCCGCGTCTGAAAGCGGTGGTGTCCTCGGCGGTGAGCCTGCTGGCGGGTATCCCGTCGGTGGTGTACGGCCTGGTGGGCATGCTGGTGCTGGTGCCGGGCATCCGGAAGCTATTCCACATTCCTGACGGCTCCGGTCTGCTGGCGGCCATCATCGTGCTGGCCATCATGATCCTGCCGTCCGTCATCAACGTGGCCATGACGGCACTGGAGGCGGTGCCGCGGGAGTACGAGGACGCATCGCTGGCGTTGGGCGCCACGGCCACGGAGACATGGTTCAAGGTGTCCGTTCCCGCCGCCCGCAGCGGTATCGCGGCAGCGGTGGTGCTGGGTGTGGGCCGCGCCATCGGCGAGGCCATGGCCGTGATGATGGTGTCCGGCAACGTGCCCAATATGCCGAAGCTGTTTGAGAGCGTGCGGTTCCTGACCACCGCCGTGGCCAGCGAGATGGGGTACGCGGCGGCGGGCCTGCAGCGGCAGGCGCTGTTTTCCATCGCGCTGGTGCTGTTCCTGTTCATCATGCTCATCAACGCGGCGCTGAATTTCTTCCTGAAGCGCAGTAAGGAGAGGTAAGACATGGACAAGACGAATTTTACCGCCCGCCGCAGGGTCTGGGGCGCTGTGATGCGGGGACTGATGGTGCTGTGCGCGGTCATCACCTGCGCGCTGGCGGCGTTCCTCATCATCTACGTGCTGGCCAAGGGCGTGCCCAACCTGTCGTGGCAGCTGCTGAGCACCAAGCCCAGCTATCTGGACGACACCATCGGCATCCTGCCGGACATCATCAGCACCGTCTGCATGGTCCTGACCACGCTGCTGATCGTCCTGCCGGTAGGTGTGTGCGCGGCGGTGTACCTGACGGAGTACGCGGGCAACCGGAAGCTGGTGGCGGTCATTGAGTACGCGGCGGAGACGCTGTCCGGCATCCCGTCCATCATCTACGGTCTGGTGGGCCAGATGTTCTTCTGTCAGTTTCTGGGTATGAAGAAATCCCTGATCGCCGGCGCTATGACGCTGGTGATCATGAACCTGCCCACCATCATGCGCACCACGCAGGAGAGCCTGAAGACCGTACCCCAGAGCTACCGCGAGGGCGCATTCGGCCTGGGAGCAGGGAAGTGGCGTACCATCCGGACGGTGGTGCTGCCGGGCTGCGTGGACGGCGTCATCACCGGCTGCATCCTGGCGGTGGGCCGCATTCTGGGCGAGACGGCGGCGCTTCTCTATACCGCAGGCTTCGCCCACGCGCTGTACGGCAGTCTGGGCGAAACGCTGCAGGGCGCAGGCGCTACGCTGTCGGTGGCACTGTACGTCTACGCCAAGGAGCAGGGTGAGTTCGATGTGGCCTTCGCCATCGCCGCCATCCTGATGGCGCTGGCGCTGCTCATCAATCTGGCGGCCAGCCTGACGGGACGCTATTTCAAGAAACGGAGGAGCCTATGAGCGATATCATCACGGTGGAGGATCTGAACCTGTGGTACGGCAGTACCCAGGCGCTGCACCATGTGAGCATGGAGATACCGGAAAAGAGCATCACGGCCCTGATCGGGCCGTCCGGCTGCGGCAAGTCCACGTTCCTTAAGACGCTGGACCGCATGAACGATCTGGTGCCGGGCGTGCGCATCGAGGGTACGGTGCGCTACGATGGCAGGGACATCTTTGCACCCGATGTGGATGTCAATGAGCTGCGGCGGCAGGTGGGCATGGTGTTCCAGAAGCCCAACCCGTTCCCCATGAGTATCTACGACAACGTGGCCTACGGGCCCCGTACCCACGGCGTGCGCAACCGCGCTAAGCTGGATGAGATCGTGGAGCAGTCCCTGCGTTCGGCAGCCATCTGGGACGAGGTGAAGGACCGGCTGAGGAAAAACGCACTGGGCCTGTCCGGCGGCCAGCAGCAGCGCCTGTGTATCGCCCGGGCGCTGGCGGTGGAGCCGCAGGTGCTGCTGATGGATGAGCCCACGTCGGCGCTGGACCCCATCTCCACATCGAAAATAGAGGAGCTTGCAATTGAGCTGAAAAAACGGTACACTATTGTAATCGTCACACACAATATGCAGCAGGCGCTGCGTATTTCGGACCGTACCGCGTTTTTCCTGCTGGGTGAGCTGATCGAGTACGACGACACGGAGCGCATATTCTCCACGCCGTCCCAGAAAAAGACCGAGGATTACATCACGGGGAGGTTTGGTTGATGAGGAGCCGCTTTGATGAGCAGCTGGCCCAGCTGCATCGGGAACTGATCGAGATGGGCGCGCTGTGCGAGCGCGTGATCGCGCTGGCCGCCAAGGCCCTGACCACGGGGGATAAGGCGCTGGCCCAGCAGGTGCCGCCACTGGATCGGGAGATCGACCGGAAGGAGCGGGACATCGAGAACCTGTGCCTGCGGCTGCTGCTGCACCAGCAGCCGGTGGCCGGCGACCTGCGGCGTATCTCCGCGGCCCTGAAGATGATCACGGACATGGAGCGCATTGGCGACCAGGCCGATGACATCTCCGAGATCGTACTGTATCTGACGGACGTACCGGCGGAGAGCCACGTGCTGCTGCAGAAGATGGCGGAGGCCGCCATCGGCATGGTCAGCGACAGCGTGGACGCCTACGTGCGGCAGGATGTGGAGCTGGCGGAGCAGGTCATCGCCCACGACGACACGGTGGACGACTACTTCGAACAGGTCAAGCAGGCGCTGATCCAACGCATCGCCAACGATCCGGCGGAGGGCGGCACGGCCCTGGATCTGCTGATGATCGCCAAGTATCTGGAGCGCATCGGCGACCATGCCACAAATATCGCCGAGTGGGTGGAGTTCTCCGTCACCGGCGTACACAAGGAGGGATGACCCATGATCTGGTGCGTGGAGGACGACGCCAGTATTCGGGATATCGAAGTATACGCACTGAACTCCACGGGCTTTTCCGCGGAGGGCTTTGCCGATGGCGCGGCCTTCTGGGCGGCGCTGGAGAAGGACCGGCCGGAGCTGGTGGTGCTGGACGTGATGCTGCCGGAGATCGACGGCATCCAGCTGCTGCGCCGCATGAAGGCCGACCCCGCTCTGCGGGATATCCCCGTCATCATGGCCACGGCCAAGGGCGCGGAGTATGACAAAATACTGGGGCTGGATCTGGGAGCGGACGACTACCTGACCAAGCCCTTCGGCGTCATGGAGCTGGTGTCCCGCGTCAAGGCGGTGCTGCGCCGGTGCAGGCCGGTACAGCAGCAGGTGCTGCGCTGCGGCGGCCTTGCCGTGGATACCAAGGAGCACACCGTCACCGCTGACGGCGTGCGGGTGGAGCTGACGTACAAGGAGTTCCAGCTGCTGCGGCTGTTCCTGTCCCATATGGGTACGGCCTTTACCCGCGACCAGCTGATGGAGCAGGTGTGGGGCATGGACTTCTGCGGCGAGAGCCGCACCATCGACATGCACATCCGCACCCTGCGGCAGAAGCTGGGGGCCTATGGCGAGCATATCGAAACGGTGCGCAGCGTGGGCTATCGATGGAGGGCGCAGCTGTGAACAATACCATGACAAGACGTATTTTCCGGTCCACACTGCTGGTGGGCGTGGTGGTGCTGCTGGCGGCGCTGGCGCTGGTGATGGGCGTGCTGTACAGCTACTTTGGCCGCGTGCAGGAGTCCCAGCTGCGGGACGAACTGAGCCTGGCGGCGGTGGGCGTGACCCAGAGCGGTGAGGACTACCTCCGCCAACTGGAGTCCGACCAGTACCGCATCACCT
Source organism: Vescimonas sp. (assembly GCF_057856985.1). NCBI lineage: Bacteria > Bacillati > Bacillota > Clostridia > Eubacteriales > Oscillospiraceae > Vescimonas > Vescimonas sp. Next base: position 23,550 of record NZ_DBLZXX010000020.1, on the reverse strand, counting down.
GGGTGGCGGCGGACGGCGCCGTGCTGTACGATACCCAGGCAGATGCCTCCGCCATGGAGAACCACGCCCAGCGGCAGGAGGTGCGGCAGGCGCTGGCCTACGGTGAGGGCGAGAGCAGCCGGTACAGCAGTACCCTGCTGCAAAAGACGGTATACTACGCCAAGCTCCTGCCGGATGGCACGGTGCTGCGCCTGTCCTCCGTCCGCGTGACGGCGGGGGTGCTGATGCTGAATATGCTGCAGCCGCTTCTGCTGCTGGTCATCGCGGTGCTGATCCTGTCCGGCGTGCTGGCCGGACGGCTGGCCAAGCGAATCACCGAGCCTCTGAACCGCCTGGATCTGGAGAACCCTCTGGAGAACGATACCTATGAGGAGCTGGCGCCCCTGCTGCGGCGGATGGAGCACCAGCGCCGCCAGATCGGCCGGCAGATGGACGAACTGAAGCAGCGGGCCGAGGAATTCCAGCAGATCACCGGCAGCATGAACGAGGGCCTGGTGCTGCTGGACGAGAACGGCGCCATCCTCAGCATCAACCCGGCGGCCCAGCGCCTGCTGGGCACCGACAACGCCTGTGTGGGTCAGGATATCCTGACGGTGGACCGCGATGTATCCCTCAGCGACGGCCTGCGCACTGCGGCGCAGGAGGGCCACAGCGAGTTCCGCGGCCGGCGCGGCGGCAGAGAGTATCAATTCGACATCAGCCGCATCCAGACGGAGGGCCGTACAGCGGGCACGGTGCTGCTGGTGTTCGACGTGACGGAGCGCGCCTTTGCCGAGCAGAACCGGCGGGAGTTCACCGCCAACGTTTCCCACGAGCTGAAAACGCCCTTGCAGGGTATCATCGGCAGCGCGGAGCTGCTGGAAAACGGCATGGTGAAGCAGGAGGATGTGCCCCGCTTTGTGGGACATATCCGCTCCGAGGCCCAGCGTCTGGTGACGCTGATCGGCGACATCATCCGCCTGTCCCAGCTGGACGAGGGCGAGCCCATGCCAACGGAGACCGTGGACCTGCTGGAGGTGACGCGGGAGGCTGCGGAGAATCTCCAGACTGCGGCGGCGGCCCGTGACGTGACCGTCACGGTGGAGGGTCAGCCGGCGGAGCTGGAGGGCGTGCGCCGCCTGCTGTACGAGATCGTGTATAACCTGTGCGACAATGCCATTAAGTACAACGTTACCGGCGGCCGCGTGGACTTGTCGGTATCGTGTACCGGCGGTACCGCCGCCGTCATGGTGCGGGATACGGGCATCGGCATCCCCGCCGACCAGCAGGATCGTGTGTTCGAGCGGTTCTACCGCGTGGACAAGAGCCATTCCAAGGCATCCGGCGGCACGGGCCTGGGGCTGTCCATCGTGAAGCACGCCGTCCAGTATCACCACGGCGTCATCGAACTGAAAAGCGAGCTGGGAAAGGGCACGGAGATCCGCGTCACGTTCCCCGTCAAGGCATAACGCGGCGGTGCGCTTCCGTTTTCAGGGAGCGCACCGCTTTTCCTGCCCGCTGTGTTGACAGGGCGGGGGGCAGCCCGTATAATAAACTCGTATGCGACCATCCATTGGACCGTCCGCGCCCGTTGGCGGCGCGGCACAGAGGAGAGTATTATGCTGAAGATCCAGCACCTGACCAAGACTTACGGCGATAAGAAAGCCGTAGATGATCTGAGCCTGCACATCCAGGCCGGAGAGATCTACGGCTTCATCGGCCACAACGGCGCCGGTAAGACCACCACGCTGAAGGCGGCGGTGGGCATCCTGCCCTTCGATGAGGGGAACATCACCATCAACGGCCGCTCCATCCAGACCGAGCCGCTGGCCTGCAAGCGGGAGCTGGCGTATATCCCCGACAACCCCGACCTCTACGAATTCATGAGCGGCATCAGATATCTGAACTTTATCGCCGACATCTTCGGCGTCAGCGCGGCAGACCGGCAGGCCCGCATCCGCGACTACGCGGCGCGGTTCGAGCTGACGGACGACCTGGCCCAGCCCATTGCTGCCTATTCCCACGGCATGAAGCAGAAGCTGGCTATTATCGCCGCCTGGCTGCACCGGCCCAGACTCGTTATTATGGATGAGCCCTTCGTGGGTCTGGATCCCAAGGCGTCCCACCTGCTGAAGGGCATGATGCGGGAGCTGTGCGATCAGGGCGGGGCCATCTTCTTCTCCACCCACGTGCTGGAGGTGGCGGAGAAGCTGTGCGACAAGGTGGCCATCATCAAGGGCGGCCGCCTCATCCGCTCCGGCACCATGGAGGAGGTCAAGGGTGACGACTCTCTGGAGCAGGTGTTCCTGGAACTGGAGGACGAGACATGCTGAGCGTCCTTCTGAAAAAGCAGCTGACGGAGATCTTCCGCAACTATTTCTATAACCCCAAGACCAACAAGGCCCGTTCCAAGGCGGCGGTGGCCGCCTACATCGTGCTGTTCGCGGTGCTGATGGTGGTGATCCTGGGCGGCATGTTCACGGTCCTGTCCGCGGCTCTGTGTACGCCGCTGACCGCCGCGGGTCTGGACTGGCTGTACTTCGCGCTGATGGCCCTGCTGGCCACGCTGCTGGGCGCCTTCGGCAGCGTGTTCAACACCTACTCCGGGCTGTATCTGGCCAAGGACAACGACCTGCTGTTGAGCATGCCCATCCCCGTCAACACCCTGATGGCATCCCGCCTGCTGGGCGTGTACCTGATGGGCCTGATGTACAGCGGCGTGGTGATGCTGCCGGCGGTCATCGTCTACTGGGCGGCCACGCCTGCACCGACCGCCGCCGTGATCGGCGGCGTGCTGCTGGTATTCCTGCTGTCCGTGTTCGTATTGGCGCTGTCCTGTGCGCTGGGCTGGCTGGTGGCCAAGATCAGCCAGAAGCTGAAAAATAAGAGCTTCATCACTGTGGTACTGTCGCTGGTGTTCTTCGGCGCTTACTACTTCTTCTATTTCAAGGCCGAGGACCTGCTGCAGGAGCTGCTGCGCAGCGCCGCCGTCTACGGCGCACGGATCAAGGGCGCGGCCTATCCGCTGTACCTGCTGGGCAGGGTGGGCACCGGCGACATTACGGCCATGCTGACGGTCTCGGCGGTGATACTGGCACTGTTTGCGGCACTGTGGGTCCTGCTGCGCCGCAGCTTCATCCGGATCGCCACCGCCACCGGCCAGTCGGCCAAACGGGCCTATCGGGAGAGGGCGGCGGTGCGCCGCTCCGTGTCGTCGGCGCTGCTGAGCAAGGAGCTGCGCCGCTTCACCGCCAGCCCCAACTACATGCTCAACTGCGGGATGGGCGTCCTGCTGATGCCGCTGGCGGGCTTCACCCTGCTGTGGAAGGGGCCCGACATCCGCGCCGCTTTGGGCGCGGCTCTGGGGGCCGAGGCGGGAGCGTACCTGTCGGTGATGCTGACGGCGGCGCTGTGTATGCTGGCGGCCATGAACGACATGGCGGCGCCCTCCGTGTCCTTGGAGGGAAAGAGCCTGTGGCTGCTCCAGTCTCTGCCGGTGACGCCGTGGCAGGTGCTGCGGGCCAAGCTGCGGTTCCAGCTGCTGCTGACGGCCATACCGGTGCTGGTGTGCCTGGTGTGCGCGGTCATCGCGCTGCCCATGGCGGCGGCGGAGACAGCGCTGATGGCGGTACTGACCCTGCTGTTCGTGGCGTTTTCGGCCCTGCTGGGGCTGACGCTGGGCCTGAAGATGCCCCACCTCCACTGGACCAGCGAGCTGGCGCCCATCAAGCAGAGCGCCTGCGTGGCCATCACCCTTCTGGGCGGCTGGGGCTACGCGCTGGTGCTGCTGTTCGGCTTCCTGCTGGCGGGGCAGCGTCTGGGCGCGGCGGCGTACATGGGCATCTTTGCCGTGCTGACACTGCTGGCCTGTGTGTGGCTGTACCGCTGGCTGAAAAAGAAGGGCGTCGTGGTGTTCGCGGCCCTGTAAACGCAAAAAAAAGACGCCTTTGCACGTGCAAAGGCGCCTTTCCGCATCTCTTACAGGTGGTCCCGCGCATGGCGGCAGATGGCCTCGAAGCTGGTCTGGCTGATGTCGTGCTCCATTTTGCAGGCATCGGCCTCCGCCGTCTCCCGATCCACGCCCAGTGCCATCAGGAAGCGGGTCAGCGTCTGGTGCCGGTCCAGCATGCTGGAGGCGATGGACATCCCCTGCTCCGTCAGGGTGATGAGCCCGTCCTTATCCATGGTGATGTACCCGTTCTCCCGCAGCCGCTTGGTGGCATACGTCACGCTGGGCTTCGTCACGCCCAGCTTCTCTGCGATGTCGATGGAGCGGACATACCCGTGCTCCTTCTGCATCATCAGCATGGCCTCCAGGTAATCCTCAGACGCCCTCAGTATCTGCATAAAATTCACCAACGTTCCGTTTCAGAGTACCTATACGTTAACACAGTTTAACCAAATTTGCAAGGGGCGAAAAAAATTGATAACAGGGGCTTGACAAAAGCGGTTAGATGTACTAAACTATCTCCGCTGGTTAGATATGGCTAACCTCCTGTATAAATGGCGGCAGTGACAGCCATTCTTTTTCAGACACAGGTTAGTGCAGACTAACCGTAGAAAACGGAGGGAATAACATGATGCCTTTGGCTTTGGCAGATGTGGGAACGGAGAATCTGATCCTCAAGGTGGGCGGTTCTCCGGAGGTCAAGAAGCATCTGGAGGATCTGGGCTTTGTGGCCGGCGGGACCGCCACGGTGGTGGCGTCCATGAGCGGCAACATCATCGTCAAGGTGAAGGAGGCCCGTGTGGCCATCAGCGAGGAAATGGCCCGCAAGATCATGGTATGAATAAGTCCATAAAAAACACATAGAAGGAGAGAACAACAATGAAAACGTTACGTGAAGTGAAGATCGGCGAGACTGCCAAAGTCGTAAAGCTCCACGGCGAAGGCCCCGTCAAGCGCCGGATCATGGACATGGGCATCACCAAGGGCGTGGAAGTTTACGTCCGCAAGGTAGCGCCTCTGGGCGACCCTATGGAGGTCACTGTCCGCGGCTATGAGCTGAGCCTGCGCAAGGCGGATACCGAGATGATCGAGGTCGAGTGATTTTTGTGAGTCATGGTTAAGTTAAACTAACCGAAAGGAGAGACATATGGAAAAACAAATCAAGATCGCGTTGGCGGGCAACCCCAACTGCGGTAAGACCACGCTGTTCAATGCGCTGACCGGCTCCAACCAGTTCGTTGGTAACTGGCCCGGCGTCACCGTGGAGAAGAAAGAGGGCCGTCTGAAGAAGCACGAGGACGTGGTCATCATGGACCTGCCCGGCATCTACTCCCTGTCCCCCTACACGCTGGAGGAAGTGGTTGCCCGTAACTATCTGATCAATGAGCGCCCCGATGCCATCCTGAACATCATTGACGGTACCAACCTGGAGCGCAACCTCTACCTGACCACTCAGCTGACCGAGCTGGGTATCCCCGTTGTCATCGCCATCAATATGATGGACGTGGTCCGCAAGAACGGCGACCAGATCAACGTGGCTGAGCTCAGCCGCGAGTTGGGCTGCAAGGTGATGGAGATCTCCGCCCTGAAGGGTGACGGCGTCATGGCCGCCGCAGAGGCTGCTGTGGAGGCTGCCGGCAACACCAGGACCATCCCCATGCACACCTTCTCCGGCCCCGTGGAGCACGCCATCGCCCACATTGAGGAGGCAGCCGTACATAATATGCCCGAGGAGCAGCAGCGCTGGTACGCCATCAAGATCTTCGAGCGTGACGACAAGGTGCTGGAGCAGCTGAAGATCGACGCCACCGTCATGGGCCACATCGAGGAGGACATCAAGGCCGCCGAAAAGGAGCTGGATGACGACGCGGAGAGCATCATCACCAACGAGCGCTATGTCTATATCGCCCAGATCATCAAGGGCTGCTACAAGCAGAAGAAGGCCAAAGGCGAGCTGTCCGCTTCCGATAAGATCGACCGCATCGTGACCAACCGCTGGCTGGGCCTGCCCATCTTCGCACTGGTCATGTTCCTGGTGTACTGGATCGCCATGGTGGCCGTGGGCGCCCCCGCTACCGATTGGGCCAACGACGGCGTGTTCGGCGACGGCTGGCACCTGCTGGGCATCGGCTCCAGCGCCTACAACGATGCCAGCGATGAGTACACCGCCTCTGTGCAGGCTGTGGAAGCTTTCCTGGGCATTGAGATCGACACCGAGGCGGAAGACTTCGATGCTGATGCCATTCTGGCTCAGGTGAATGCCTTCACCTCCGACAGCAACGCCACCGCTGCGGTGGACGTGGAGGACGAGGAGACTCTGGCGATCAATACCATGACCGCCTACTACGACGCCATCCCTGACGGCGCCGATGAGGACACCACCATTGGCGTCACCTACGTGGACGCTGCGGCTTACCTCAATGAGAACGGCTTTGACGAGCCCGACCCCGCCGACTACGGCGTGTGGGTCCCCGGTATCCCTGTTCTGATCGGCGACGCGCTGGAGTCCTCCGGTACGGCTGACTGGCTGAGCGGCCTGATCCTTGACGGTATCGTGGCCGGTGTCGGCGCCGTTCTGGGCTTTGTTCCCCAGATGCTGGTGCTGTTCCTGATGCTGGCCTTCCTGGAGGCCTGCGGCTATATGGCTCGTATCGCCTTTGTTCTGGACCGTATCTTCCGCAAGTTCGGCCTGTCCGGTAAGTCCTTCATCCCCATGCTCATCGGCGTGGGCTGCGGTGTGCCCGGTGTTATGGCCTCCCGTACCATTGAAAATGAGCGTGACCGTCGTATGACCATCATGACCACCACGTTCATCCCCTGCGGCGCGAAGGTGCCCTTCATCGCCATGATCGCCGGCGCCCTGTTCAACGGCAGCGCCATCGTGTCCACCTCCGCTTACTTCATCGGCATGGCTGCCATCATCATCTCCGGCATCATGCTGAAGAAGACCAGAATGTTTGCCGGCGACCCCGCTCCCTTCGTTATGGAGCTGCCCGCCTACCACTGGCCCACTCTGGGCAACGTGCTCCGTTCCATGTGGGAGCGCGGCTGGTCCTTCATCAAGAAGGCCGGTACCATCATCCTTCTGTCCACCATCTTCGTGTGGTTCACCACCTACTTCGGCTGGGTGGACGGTACGTTCCGCATGCTGGATGAGTCCGAGATCGACTCCTCCATTCTGGCTGCCATCGGCGGCGCCATCGCTTGGATCTTTGCACCTCTGGGCTGGGGCAACTGGCAGGCTACCGTGGCCTCCATCACCGGTCTGGTGGCCAAGGAGAACATCGTCGGCACTCTGGGCATCCTGTACGGCGGCGGCGACGGCAGCGTCTACGACGCTATGGCTGCAGCGTTTACCGGTATCACCGGTTACAGCTTCCTGGTGTTCAACCTGCTGTGCGCTCCCTGCTTCGCGGCGATCGGCGCTATCAAGCGTGAGATGAACAACGCCAAGTGGACCTGGTTCGCCATCGGCTATCAGTGCGGCTTCGCCTATGTCATCGCCCTGATGATCAACCAGTTCGGCAACCTCTTCACCGGCAGCGCCAACGTTCTGGGCGTGATCGTGGCGGTCATCCTGCTGGCCGGCCTGATCTACATGCTGGTCCGCCCCTACAAGGAGGCCACCAAGCTCAGCGCCAGAGTCTGATGACCTGAGCGACCCTGATTTACAAGCAAAGGAGTGATTTTCATGCTGGATTGGATCGCGGCAAACCTTGCCACCATATTGATTTGTGCCTTACTGATCGTCATCGTATTCCTCATCGTCAGATACCTGCTGCGTCAGAAGAAGGCGGGAAAAAACTCCTGCGGTGCCGGCTGCGCGCACTGTGCCATGCACGGTGAGTGCCATGGCGGGCACAAGGGATAACCGTGCAAGACCTCCGGCGGCAGCCGGAGGTCTTGACACATTTCAAATTCGTGTTTTCAAATTGGAGGTATCATCATGATCGAAACGATTCTGAAGATCGACGGTATGGCCTGCGGCATGTGCGAGAGCCACATCAACGATGTGGTGCGCCGCACCTGCAGCGTGAAGAAGGTCACGTCCTCCCACACCAGAGGTGAGACGGTGATCCTGTCGGAGCAGCCGGTGGACGAGGCGGCGCTGCGTGCCGCCATCAAGGATACGGGTTACGAGGTGAAGGAAGTCTCCTCCGCGCCCTGCGAGAAGAAGGGACTGTTCGGCGTGTTCAAGCGCTGACGTCCTCTTGCGCCGCCATGCGCGGTGTGCTATCCTGTGTATAGAGGAAAAGACCCCCGTGCCGCTGAGGCGGCACGGGGGTCTCACGATAATAGAGGAGGGACTGCCATGAGAATGACCGTACTGTTCGGAAGCCCGCGGGGCGCCAAGAGCAACACCCGCGCACTGCTGATGCCGCTGCTGGAGACGTGGCGTCAGGCGGGCCACGCGGCGGAGATCTACGACCTCTACGACCTGAAAATCGAGGGCTGCCGCGCCTGTCTGGGCTGTCAGCAGGACTGGGAGGCGCCCGCCTGCGTTCTGGACGACGACATGCAGCCCATATTTGACAGCATCCTCCGAAGCGACTTGACGCTGCTGGCCACGCCCATCTACTCCTGGTACTGCACCGCCCCCGTGAAGGCGGCGCTGGACCGGCTGGTCTACGCCATGGACAAGTACTACGGCCCGCGTGGCAAGGGCCCTGCGCTGCTGGCGGGCAAGCCCATGGCGGCGGTGCTGACCTGCGGCTACCGGTCGGAGAAGGGGACAGACCTCTTTGCGGAGGGGATGCGCCGCTGGTGCCGCCATACCGGTATGCGCTGGCTGGGCAGTCTGGAGGAGCGCCACATGGGCTACGGTACCGTGTTCATGGACGGCGAAAAGGCGTCTCACGCCCGAGCCTTCGCCCAGACGCTTATGACGCAGCTGACAGACGCTTCTGCAGCAGGGGGGCCAGCAGCGCGGTGACGGCGATCTTCAGCATGTCCCCGGGCAGGAACGGCAGCATACCGGCCCATAGGATGGCGGAGACATCCATGCCCTTGCCCATGTACCCGTTGAGGATCACCGCCATGTAGGGCAGGCCCACGGCATACAGCATGGCGAGGCCCGCCAGACACGCCGCCGCCGTCCGCAGGGGCCGCAGCTCCCGCTTGGCCGTCAGCAGGCCGATGAGCCACGCCGTGGGGATGAGCCCGATGAGGAAGCCGCAGGTGGGCTGCATCAGGTACGACAGCCCGCCGCCCTGGGTGAAGATTGGCAGGCCGATGAGCCCCAGCGCCACATACACCGCCTGACTGGCCGCGCCGTAGGCGGGGCCCAGCAGGCATCCGGCCATAGCGGTGCAGAGGAATTGCAGCGTGATGGAGGAGTATCCCAGCGGAATGCGGATAAACGCGCCTGCGGCGGTGAGTGCGGCAAACAGCGCGGTACGGGTGAGCTTACGGGTATTCATAGGCGTGAGTCCTTTCCGTTTTTTTCCATTGTACCCTGCCGCCCCACCGCCGTGCAATAGGCAGGAAGCATAAAAAAGCCGCCATTGCGGAGCGGCTTTTTTACCGCGGACGCAGGCGGCACTTGCGGTTTCCGCGGTGGTATAGTACAATCAGAAAAACGACACGACAGGAGGGACGACCATGGAGACGGCACGGTGCAGAGCCTTTGTGGTGGCAGCGGATACCGGCAGCTTTTCCAAAGCGGCGGAGGCCCTGAGCTACACGCCCTCCGGCGTGAACCAACTGGTGACGGCGCTGGAGAAGGAGCTCGGCTTTCCGCTGTTCCGCCGGAATACCAAGGGCGTAAGCCTGACGGAGAACGGACGTCTGCTGTTGCCTGCCATCCGCAAGTTCCTGCGGCAGGAGGACCGCATCTTCGAGCTGTCGGCGGAGATGAACGGCCTGCTCATCGGCAGCGTCAACATCGCGGCCTATTCCAGCATCGCCACCCACTGGCTGCCGGCGGTGATCGGCGCGTTCCAGCGGGACTACCCGCAGATACATGTGAACCTGCTGGAGGGCATCTGGCAGGAGGTGGCCCAGTGGCTGGACGACCGCACGGCGGATATCGGCTTCCTCAGCTATCAGGAGGACATGCCCTACGATTGGATACCCCTGGCGGAGGATCCCATGCTGGCCCTGCTGCCAAAGGACCACCCGCTTGCCCGCGCCAAAGCCTATCCACTGGCCAACTGCGCCGTGGACCGGTTCATCATGCCTGCCAAGGGCTGCGACGACGACCTGATGGCCCTGTTCCACCGGACGGGTATCGTGCCCAACGTGCAGTTCACCACGCTGGAGAGCCTCTCCGCCATGTCCATGGTAGAGCAGGGGCTGGGTATGAGCGTCATGAATAAGCTCATCACCGAGAGGCGCGTCTGCGACATCGTGATGCTGCCGGTGGACCCGCCCGCCTCCATCACACTGGGCATCGCCCTCCACTCCAAAGCAGACCTGTCCCCCGCAGTGCGGATGTTCCTGAAATACGCGGTGCGGATGCTGACGCGGCAGAAAAAAACGTAAAAAAACACCTCCTGCCGAGACAGGAGGTGTTTTTTTACGCTCAGCTGAAGAACGCTGCGGTGTCGATCTGCTGATAGCCGCCGAAGCTGGAGGGGCAGGCGAAGATCTGCTTCGCCAGCTCCTGACCCAGGAACATCCGGGTGATCTCATTGGTCTTGGCGGTCATGTCCACATCGGCGAACAGGTCGGGATACACCACCTTGGCGGCGTACCAGGCGTTGGCCAGCGCGATCTCGTGGTTGGTGTAGTAGGCGTTGTAGGCCATCTCCAGATAGACCTGCCCGTTTTCCCAGGCCTTGCAGCCGTCAAACAGGCGGGGGTCCTCCTGATACAGCGGCGCGATGTTCTTCACCGCCGCCGCGTCCAGGATCATGATGTCCATGCTGTCGCCCAGCGCCGCGAACTTCTCCGCCTCGATGGGCTGCACACCGTCCTTGCCCAGGTCCGTGGCCACATTGCGGATGTTGGCCACGCGGAACGCGGCGTAGCTCTGGGAAGTCATCAGATGGTCCGTGGTGCCCCAGTTGCCCAGCCCACAGATGTACACGCCGGGCCTGTCCTCATCCGCCACACCGGCAGTGCGGCTGGTGAGCTCCGCAGTCTGGCTGTCGATGAAGGCGATGAGCTCCTGTGTCCGCTCCTGCCGTCCGAACAGCTGGCCCAGCAGCTGCAGGGAGGTCCGGAAGGCATCGTCAAATACGCCGTCGGGGCCGGTGCTGGTGGTGATGACCGGCACGCCCACCTGCTCCTGCAGGGCGTCGGCCTTCTCCACGTCCTTGTACTCGGAGATGATGATGTCCGGCTGGCAGGCGAGGATCTTCTCCGCCTCCGCCGCCTGGGCGTTGGGGCCGCCCACGCCGCAGGAGGGCAGCTGGGCGAACACGTCGCCGTAGGCCATCACGTAGGGCCGCGCCACGTTGTCAAACATCTTGGGCCGCTCAGAGAGCGTGGTGTTGTCAATGTCCTCCACGCCGCACAGCAGCGCCGCATCGCCCACGTAGCTGTAGATCCGCAGGGCCCCTGCGCCGATGCACACCACACGCTGATAGCTGCCGGGGATGACAGTGACCTCGCGGCCGATCATATCGGTGACGGTAACGGCGCCGTCTGTGCTCTGATCCGGCTCAGGGTCGGGCGCGGCGTCCGGCGTCTTGCCGCCGCAGCCCACGAGGCCCAGCGCCATCACCATGGCCAGCAGCAGCGCGATCCATCTTTTTCGGTTCATATGGGGTCCTCCTTGGCTCATTTGCAGTAGCCCTATTATAGCGGAAATGCCGTCCGTATGCAAGCAGGGAGGGGAGCCTCCTGCTGACGGACGGCATTTTCCGCAGGACGTGACAAAGGGTCTCCGCCATGCGGAGACCCTTTGTCTGAGAAGTGAAATGGTGAGGAAATGCTGTTTTACTTGGCAGCCGCTGCCTTGGCGTTGCGGCTCAGAGCACGGATGCCCTCCACCACCAGGTCGATGGCCAGGATGACCAGCAGAACAGCGATGATGCCGCGGATGTAGAACCATGCCACACCGTCGCCGCCGGCCATGATGCCGACGATCTGAGCCTTGATGGTGAACACCAGAGAGGTCAGAGTCACGATCAGCATGAAGAACATGGGGAAGTAGAACATCTTGTTGTTGCGGCCGATCTTACCCAGCCAGCAGCACACGGCCAGCAGACCCAGAGCAGCCAGCAGCTGGTTGGCAGCGCCGAACAGAGCCCAGATCTTGGCGTAACCGGTGAGGCCCAGAGCCACGCCGGCCACCACAGTGATGGCGGTAGCAACGTAGGGATTGGTGATGACGCGCTTCCAGCCGGTCAGGTCCTCGCGGGTCTTACCAGGCTCCACGAAGAACTCAGCGAACATGTAGCGGGCCAGACGGGTAGCGGTATCCACAGAGGTCAGGCAGAACGCGGACACAGCCAGGATCAGCATGGAGTACACGGCGTTGTAGCAGCCGCTGCCGAACACCTTGGAGAACATGGAGGCAAGGCCCGTGGCGAACACGACGGTAGGCGTCGTGGTGGTGCCGTCAGCATAGGAAGCCCAGATGTAACCAACAGCGCAGACGGAGATCAGAGCCAGAGCGCACTCGATCAGCATGCCGCCGTAAGCGATGGGCTTGGCGTCCTTCTCCTGATCCAGCTGCTTGGAGGTGGTGCCGGAGCCCACCAGGGAGTGGAAGCCGGACACAGCGCCGCAGGCGATGGTCACGAACAGAGCGGGGAACATGTAGCCCAGAGACGTGCCGGAGGGAGCCAGCGTGTCATAGAAGCCGGTGAAGGCGGGCATATCCACCACGGGATGAGCGCCGATGATACCCACGATAGCCAGGATCATCATGCCGTACAGCAGGAAGGAGCTCAGGTAGTCACGGGGCTGCAGCAGGATCCACACGGGGGTGACGGAGGCCACAGCGATGTACAGACCCACGATGATCATCCACACGGTGTAGCTCAGATAGATGGGGTGCCAGTTCAGGCCGATGACCATGCAGACCGCGATGCCGATGACGCCGATGACAGTGGAGATGCCCAGAGGCGCGTTGCGGCGATAGACAAAGAAGCCGAAGATGATGGCCATCAGGATGAACATGATGGAGATGATGGCGGTGGAGGCATTGGCGGCGGAAGCAGCCAGATCCACAGCGCCGTCAGCGGTGTAGGTAGCCTTGAAGGTGTTGGCCACGATGGAGGCGAAGGCCGCCACCACCAGGATCAGGGTCAGATAGGCGAAGATGATGAACAGCTTCTTAGCCTTGGCGCCGATAGCGTCGCCGATGACCTCGCCGATGGACTCACCCTTATGGCGGATGGAGGCGAACAGAGAACCGAAGTCATGGACGCCGCCGAAGAAGATACCGCCGATCAGGACCCACAGCATCACAGGGACCCAGCCAAACACAGCGGCCTGGATGGGGCCGTTGATGGGGCCGGCGCCGGCGATGGAGGAGAAGTGATGGCCCATCAGTACGGGAGCCTTGGCAGGGCAGTAATCCTTACCGTCCTCCATGGTATGAGCAGGCGTCGGACGGGAGTTGTCCACGCCCCACTTCTTGGCCAGCCAACCGCCGTAGAAAATATAGCCTACGACCAGGACGGCACAGCCAATGATCAGGAACAAAGCAGCATTCATAAAGCTCTCTCCTTTCTGAACAGTTTTTTCTTTTGCTTATGAAACAGGCCCTGATTCAGGACCTGCGCTGCACTGTGTCCGCTGCGGTTGGTGCTGACCTTCTCCTCGGGCAGGACCACCAGCGCGGTATGAAAATCCATCCAGCCCCAATAGGACATCCGGAAGCTCTTGTAGAGCTTACAGCGCATCAGCGCCTGCCGTGCGTCCTCATCACAGCTGTCGCACACGAACAGCGTGGTGATGTACGTATACATATGGGTGGGACCCGGCTGGATACGGGCCATGCCGTGCTCATACGCCATCTTTTCGCAGGACTCGTAGATATCCCTGGTCAGATGGGGCACGCTGAACACGTAGACATACTCGAAGCTCTTGGCCTCCCAGAGCTTCGCCTTTTTGGAGAGAACGTACTTGTCACTGAGCGCGTAAAAGTCCATGGTGACAGCCAGCGGCGTCTGCTCCGCGCTGCAGCGGTTGATGTCGAACTGGCTCTGGTAGATGGTACAAAGCCGCTCAACAGCCTCCTCACGTGTCATGGCAAAGCCTCCTCTCGCGTTAAGTTCTTAGCGCCGCGCCGATATTTCATCACAAGATTTCGTAATGGAAATCATGAAAGAAAATACAGTTAAAAGTGACGATTTTCGCATTTCGAAAACGTTATCACGGCATTGAACCTTCGCTACATACTATACGCTTTACGTTTTTGACTTTCAAGGGGCAAAAACTTACAATTTTTTGGTGTTAATTTTATGTAAATTTTGTGTTGATTTTAACAAAGCTCCCATGTATACTGAGAATAATGCTGTATACCTGTCCGGCAGGTGCAATGAGAAAGGCCGCCCCATTCGGGGCGGCCTTTCTCATTGCTTTCACGGGCGTCCTGCTCGGCTCAGATAGTGCCGGAGATCGTCAGCGTGCTGATGCCGGGACTGACGCTGTACGCGCCGGCGGCATTCTGAGTGAACGTGGCGGCGGGCACCGTGATGACGCCCGCCACTGTGGCGAACTGTCCGGTGGCGGCATCGTAGGTGTACTGCGTCGGCGCGGTCAGGGCCGTTCCGTTCAGCGTCACCGTCAGATCGCTGAGCCGCGGGTCGAAGGTATCCGTCACCACCAGACTGTCTGCCGCCTCCGCCGCGGCATTGCCGGTGTTCTGGATGACGAAGGTGTAGGTCAGCCGCCCGTTGGCTGCTACCTCCGTGGGGGACAGGGCCTTGCTGATAGTCAGCGCCGGTCCTGTGGCGGGGGACACCGTCTCCGTGGCTGTCACGGCATCGGGCAGCCCCGCGCCGGTGACGGTGACGGTGTTCACTACACTGTCCTCCGCGCCCAGGGGTGCGAAAGCGGTGGGCTCCGCCTCATAGGCGATGACGGTGCTGCCGCCTGCGGGCACGGTGATACCGGTGATGGTCAGAGGCGGACCGGCGGTGACGGCAGGAGCCGCCTGCAAAACGCCGTTCCGGTAGTACCGCACGGAGCCTGCGGTGTAGGCCAGCGGATAGACCGTGGCGCCGTTGAAGGTGTAGCCGCCCAGATCGTCGGCCACGGCGAGACCGGTCAGGTCCGCCGTACCGGCGTTGACCAGCGTGATAAGATAGGTGATGGGACGCCCGCTGCGGTAGGTGGGCACCACCGCCGTTTTCGTGGCGGTCAGTACCTCCAGCAGCTCGCCGGTGGTGATGTTGGAGCTGGCGGTGCCGCCGTTGTAGGTGAGGGTAGCTTGATTGGTAAATGTTGCCATGAAATGACCTCCTGAGTCCAGTCTGCGGAGCACTGCCCCGCACGCCATTGTATGCGCCGCAGCCCTGTGGTGCGCAGACCGGCCCCAATAAAGGAGGGAACGCCGCAGGGCGTTCCCTCCTTTATTTATATATAGGTATCGCTCACAGGTTGTGTACCCGCAGGGCGCGGATGGCATTGAGCACCGCCAGCACCATGACGCCCACGTCGGCGAAGATGGCGGCCCACATGTCCGCCAGACCGATGGCCACCAGAGCCAGGCACGCGAACTTGATGACCAGCGCGAACACGATGTTCTGGTACACGATGCCGATGCACTTGCGGGAGATCTTGATGGCCTTGGCAATCTGCATGGGCTCATCGTCCATCAGCACGATGTCGGCGGCCTCGATGGCGGCGTCGCTGCCCATGGCGCCCATGGCGATGCCGATGTCAGCGCGGCTCAGCACGGGGGCGTCGTTGATGCCGTCGCCCACGAAGGCCAGCTTGGCCTTGCCCCGCTGCTGGCCCAGCAGCTCCTCCACCTTGCTGACCTTGTCGGCGGGCAGCAGGTCGCTGCGCACCTCGTCTACGCCCAGCTCCGCCGCCACGGCCTCCGCCACGCGCTTGGTGTCGCCGGTGAGCATGACAGTCTTGTCCACGCCGGCCCTGTGCAGTACGGCGATGGCCTCCTTGGCGTGGGGCTTCACCACGTCGGAGATCACGATGTGACCGGCGTACTGGCCGTCCACCGCCATGTGGATGATGGTGCCCACACTGTGGCAGTCGTGGTAGGGGATGCCCAACTGTTCCATGAGCTTGCTGTTGCCGGCGGCCACGGCTGCGCCGTCCACTCTGGCGGTGACGCCGTGTCCGCTGAATTCCCGGATGTCGGTGACACGGCTGCGGTCGATGGGCCTGCCGTAGGCGCGCTGCAAGCTTTTGCTGATGGGATGGGAGGAGGCGCACTCCGCCAGCGCCGCGTACTCCAGCAGCTTGGCCTCGTCCATCTCATTGTGGTGGACGGCGGTGACCTGGAACACGCCCTTGGTCAGGGTGCCGGTCTTGTCAAACACCACACACTTCACCCGGGACAGCGTCTCCAGATAGTTGGAGCCCTTGACGAGGATGCCCTCCTTGCTGGCGCCGCCGATACCGGCGAAGAAGCTCAGGGGGATGCTGACTACCAGCGCGCAGGGGCAGCTGGTAACAAGGAACGTCAGGGCGCGGTAGATCCACTGCTCCCACTGACCGTCCATGCCGCCCGCCAGCCGGATCACCGGCGGCAGGATGGCCAGCGCCAGAGCGCTGTAACACACGGCGGGGGTGTAGATGCGGGCGAACCTGGCGATAAAGTCCTCGGAGCGGGACTTGCGGGAGCTGGAGTTTTCCACCAGCTCCAGGATCTTGGACACGGTGGATTCGCCGAACTCCTTGGTGGTGCGGATCTTCAGCAGGCCGGTCATGTTGATGCAGCCGCTGATGATCTCGTCTCCCTCCTGGGCGTCACGAGGCAGGCTCTCGCCGGTGAGGGCGCTGGTGTTCAGGGTGGAGCGGCCCTCCGTGATGACGCCGTCGATGGGGACCTTCTCGCCGGGCTGCACCACGATGACGGTGCCGATGGCCACCTCATCGGGATCTACCTGCACCAGCTGGCCGTCCTGCTCGATATTGGCGTAGTCGGGGCGGATGTCCATCAGGGCGCTGATGTTCTTGCGGCTCTTGCCCACGGCGTAGCTCTGGAACAGTTCACCGATTTGGTAGAACAGCATGACGGCGATGGCCTCATTGTAGTCGCCGCTCTTTTCATAGATGGCCAGAGCGAAGGCGCCGATGGTGGCCACGGCCATCAGAAAGTTCTCGTCAAACACGCGGCCGTTGAGGATGCCCTGTCCGGCCTTCTTCATAATGTCGCAGCCGATGACCACGTATGTCACCAGATACAGCGCCAGCCGCAGCCAGCCGGTGACGGGGATAAAGTGCAGCGCTGCCAGCATGACCGCCGCGATGATGATGCGGATGAGCATCTTTTTCTGCTTTTTTGTCATGGGTCTGGGCTCCTTTCACAAAATTGCGGAAGCGATACGGCATAAGGGAGGCGTCCCGCCTGCCGTGCAGATGGGACGCCCGTCTCCGGGTGGATCAAAGCTCGATCTCGCAGTCAGGCTCCACTTTCTTACAGGCCTTCAGCACGTCCTTCATGACCTTCTTGGGATCGGCGCCCTCGGCAAATTCCACGATCATCTTCTGGGTCATAAAGTTGACCACGGCGGAGGCAACGCCCTCGGTCTTCTCGGCGGCTTCCTCCATCAGATTGGCACAGTTGGCGCAGTCGACTTCGATGGCATAGGTCTTTTTCATGGGATATGCTCCTTTCGTGTACATAAAAGATTAAGTACTTGTTTAATCATCATGGCCGTAGTATAATGCGGAAAAGGGAAAAAGTCAATGGTGCCGGGGAGAAGATGCCCAAAGCGGCGAAAACCATTTCCGAACGGGCGAAAAGGAGGAAAAGAAATGGAACATACCGGCCTGCCCCACGACCACGGGGAGGAACAGAACCACACGGCGGCCATGCAGGAGCTGCTCCGAGACGGGGCGCATTTTCAGAATATCGCGGATATTTTCCGCCAGCTGGGGGACCCCAACCGTATCCGCATTTTCTGGCTGCTGTGCCACTGTGAGGAGTGCGTGGTGAACATCGCGGCCATGGTGGACATGTCCAGCCCCGCCGTATCCCACCATCTGCGGGTGCTGAAGGACAGCGGCCTGCTGTCCAGCCGCCGCGAGGGGCGGGAGGTGTACTATCGCGCCTCCGACGCGGCCCAGAGCCGCCTGCTCCACGAGATGATCGAGCAGGTGATGGACGTGGCCTGCCCCCGCTGGCGGGAAGAAGCGGAGCAGGTGAAGATCATCCGCGAGATCCACGACGATCTGGCCCAGCACATGGACCGGCGCGTCACCATCGAGGAGCTGGCCCACCGGTATCTTATCAACCCCACCACGCTGAAAACCGTGTTCAAGGAGGTCTACGGCAGCTCGCTGGCGGCCCACATGAAGGAGCACCGGATGGAGCGGGCGGCGGCGCTGCTGCGGGAGACGGACCTCAGTGTGGCGGAGATCGCGGGGCAGGTGGGCTACGAGAGCCAGAGCAAATTCACCGCGGCCTTCAAGGAGCAGTTCGGGCAGCTGCCCAAGGAATACCGGCGGAATTGACGGTTCATGATGAAGAAATAAGAGACGGACGCGGCTGCGTCCGTCTCTTTTGCGTATTTGGGGAGTTTGCGCCGTGTTTCAGCGCGAAAAGGCTGCAAATTTCCGAAGTTTACCCAACAGGGCATGCGTTCCGCGCCGCGTGACATGCGGTATCTCACTCCAGCACGATCCAACTGTCCTGTTTTTCGGTGACGTAGCCCACGGCGGCAGCGGTGGGGATAGCGTCCCGCAGCTCCCGCAGGCAGACCTCCGCGTCCTTCTCCGCCACGGCCATCAGCAGGCCGCCGCTGGTCTGGGGGTCGTACAGCAGATCCTGCATGGTGCGGCTGATGCCGCCGCGGACGGTGACGCCCGCTTCGGCATAGTCGCGGTTGCGGTAGGCGCCGGCGGGGAGGAAGCCCATGTCCGCCAGCTCCCATGCCTCGGGGTGGTACGGCACATCGGACGTTCGGATGTGAATGGTACAGCCGCTGCCCTGTGCCATCTCGAAGCTGTGGCCCAACAGAGCGAAGCCCGTTACATCGGTACAGCTGTGGACGCGGTACTTGACCATGATATCACGGGCCGTCTTGTTCAGCGCGGCCATCTGGCGGTAGATGCGCTGCATCACCGTCTCCTCCACCAGCCCCGCCTTGGCGGCGGTGGTCAGGACGCCCACGCCCAGAGGCTTCGTCAGCAGCAGCACGTCGCCGGGCTTAGCGCCGCTGTTGGTCAGGATCCTTTTGGGGTGGACAAAGCCGGACACGGCCAGGCCGTAAATGGGCTCCGCGCCGTGGATGGTGTGGCCGCCGGTGATGATGGCGCCGGCCTCGTAGGCCTTGTCGTAGCCGCCCCGCAGCAGCTCCTGCACCATCTCTCCGGTCATGGACTCCGGCAGGCACAGGATGTTCAGCGCCAGCCTGGGCTCGCCGCCCATGGCGTACACGTCGCTGATGGCGTTGGCCGCGGCGATCTGCCCGTACAGGAACGGATCGTCCACGATCGGCGGGAAGAAGTCGGTGGTCTGTACCAGCGCCGTATTCTCGTCCAGATAGTAGACGCTGGCGTCGTCGGACCGGTCATAGCCTACCAGCAGACGGGGGTCGCTGTGGGTGCGGAAGCCCTCCAGCAGGTGGACCAGCGTACCGGCCCCGACTTTTGCGCCGCAGCCGGCGCAGGATGCCAGCTTTGTCAGTTTGACTTCCGTTTCCATGGTCAGCCCTCCGTCTCGTCGATGTGATATACCGCAGTGTAGCTTTTCCCGTCCCACGCCGCCACCTGCTCCACGTCCTGCGCCGACTCGCCCTCCGGACGGAGCCAGCGTTCCTCGCAGCGGACGCAGGTGCCGCAGCTGCTGCTGAGGTCCCGGGGAACCGGCATGACGCGGCAGGAGATGCCCTGCCCGTCGCACAGGAGCTTATAGCGGGTGGCGCCGAAGTGGGAGAAAAATGTGGCAAAATAGGTCATTTGGTGAAGGTCAGCGTCCACTCACCGCCGTTTTCGGCGGTGTTGACCTTATAGCCCATGTGCTGGGCGTAGCGGGTGGTGTTCTCGCGGGAGGCGTGGTTGTCCACAATGATCTGATAGCTGTCCTCGCCGGAGGCCATGGCGGTGCGCAGCAGCACCACGGGCTCGGGGCAGGAAAGGCCGCGTGCGTCGATGGTTTTCATAATAAGTCCTCCTTATGCTTTTTTCTGAAAGGTGTTCAGGCAGCCAATGAGAGCCACCGCCGCAAGGCCGATGACCACGGCGAGCTTACCGGCACCGGTGGGGCCGGCGGCGCTGGAGGCCAGGCCGAAGTTGTGAGCAAAGGCAGCGCCCACCACCAGACCCAGCACCGTCACGGCGCTGTCGGAGTTGCCCTCGCCGGACAGCACCAGCTGGCGCAGGGGGCAGCCGCCCAGCAGCACGCAGCCGAAGCCCACCAGCAGCATGCCCAGGCAGTTCCACAGGCCGTCGGTGTGCGCCACGGGTTGATCGGCGAAGCCCAGGTGGAAGAAGGCGGCGTCGGTGACACCGTTGAGGATCAGGTTGCAGACCAGCGCGCTGATGAGGATGGCACCGAAGCCCATGATGAGCTTGGGCTCGCGGAACAGCACCACGTCACGGATGCCGCCCACCATGCACAGACGGGTGCGCTGGGCCAGAGCGCCCACAATGAGACCGGCGGCAAGGCTGATGAGGATGGGAGCGTGCTTGGCGCCGGGGCCGCCGCCGGCTTCGGTGAAGAAAATGAAGGCGGGAGCCGCCACCAGCAGGATGAACACGATCACCTGAATGGCGGGGAACAGGAAGCCGTCCAGCCTGGTCTGGGTGTAGGTGCGCTTCAGGGAGTAGCCGCGCTTCAGGAAGAACACGCCGGCCAGGATGCCCAGAGCGAAGCCCAGCAGACCCAGCAGGGCGTTGAGGTCGCCGCCGGCCAGACGCAGGATCATACGGAAGGGGCAGCCCAGGAACATCAGGCAGCCGATCATCACAAAGAAGCCCAGCACAAAGCGGGTGACGGGAGCGCTGCCGCCCTTGGCGGAGAACTCCTTGCGGCACAGGGCCACGATAAAGCTGCCCAGCACCAGACCCACGATCTCGGGGCGGATGTACTGTACGGCGGCGGCACGGTGCAGGCCCAGACCGCCGGCGGTATCACGCAGGAAGCAGGCTATGCAGAAGCCCATGTTGGAGGGGTTGCCGAAGTAGACCAGCAGTGACGCGATGACGCCGATCATCAGTCCGGCGATGACGATCTGCCATCTTTCGCGGTTGACATTCATGTGTTTTTCTCCTTTTTCTGTTTTCGTTATGGGCAATATAATGTGTCCTAATGTTACCACCCGACATGGGGGGAAGTCTAATAGCAATTATTGATAATTCCACTAAAATTATTTGATTTCTAAATAAATTGATGGTAGGATAAAAGGGAGAAAAAGGGAGGGATACCCATGGAGCGCATCTATCTGGACAACGCCAGCACCAGCTTTCCCAAGGCGGAGGGCGTGGCGGAGGCCATGTGCGGCTATGTGCAGAACTGCGGCTGCAACGTCAGCCGCGGCGGCTACGACGAGGCGTATCAGGCGGAGGAGCAGGTGCTGGACACGCGGCAGCGGCTGACCCGCCTGTTTCACGGCCCCGACTGCCGCAACGTGGTGTTCACCAAGAACATCACCGAGAGCCTGAACGTGCTGCTGAAGGGTCTGCTGCGCAGCGGCGACCACGTGCTGGTGTCCGCCATGGAGCACAACGCCGTGATGCGGCCTGTGGTCCAGCTGGCGGGCAGGGGCGTGACCTTCGACCGCATCCCCTGCGGCGCGGACGGCAGCCTGCGCATGGAGGAGGCGGAGAAGCTGCTGCGGCCGGAGACGAAGGCTGTGGTGATGCTCCACGGCAGCAATGTGTGCGGTACGCTGATGCCGGCGGAGGAGATGGGGGCGTTCTGCCGCCGCCACGGCCTGGTATTCATTTTGGACACGGCACAGACGGCGGGGACGTTTCCCATCGACATGGAGGCCATGCACATCGACGCGCTGGCCTTTACGGGACACAAGGGCCTGCTGGGCCCGCAGGGTATCGGTGGATTCCTGCTGCGGCCGGAGCTGACGGGGCGGATCGAGCCGCTGCTGTCCGGCGGCACCGGCAGCGTCAGCCATCTGGAG
The DNA here is from genome assembly GCF_057856985.1 of Vescimonas sp. Classification (NCBI taxonomy): domain Bacteria; kingdom Bacillati; phylum Bacillota; class Clostridia; order Eubacteriales; family Oscillospiraceae; genus Vescimonas; species Vescimonas sp. The sequence continues at coordinate 1,449 of NZ_DBLZXX010000020.1, read as the reverse complement.
GAGGTGCCCGCATTCATGCCGGACCGCTTCGAGGCGGGGACGCTGAACCTGCCGGGGATCATGGGACTGCACGCGGCGCTGGTGTGGCTGGAGCAGCAGGGCATGGACAACATCCGCCGTCATGAGCTGGCGCTGACGGGCCGGTTTCTGGAGGGGCTGCGGGACATTCCGAAGCTGCGGGCCGTGGGGCGGGACGGCGTGGAGGGACGCGCCGCCGTGGTGTCCGTGGCCTGCGAGGGCATGGACCCCGCCTTTCTGGCGGATGCGCTGGGACGGGAGTACGGTGTGCTGACCCGCGTGGGGCTGCACTGCGCGCCCAACGCCCACAAGGTGCTGGGCACCTATCCCACCGGTACGGTGCGGTTCTCCTTCGGGCCGCAGAACACGGAGGCGCATGTGGACGCGGCGCTGAAGGCGCTGCGGGAGCTGAGCGGGAGGGACGCATGGAACTGAAGCAATTGCAGTCCTTCTGCGCGGTGGTGCAGTACCGCAGCTTTACCAGAGCGGCGGAGAAGCTGTACCTCTCCCAGCCCACGGTGAGCACACACATCCGGCAGCTGGAGGAGGAGTTCGGCTCGCGGCTCATCGTGCGCACCACCAAGTCCATCGAGGTGACGCCCCGGGGGCAGGAGCTGTACGCCTGCGCCTGCGGCATCGTACACCTGCGGGACGACCTGCTGCGCAGCTGGAGCGACGAGGACGAGAAGGTTATCCGCATCGGCGCGTCCACCATCCCGTCGGCCTACATCCTGCCCCAGATCCTGCCGGCGTTCCGGCGGGAGCATCCGGCCCCGCAGTTCCATGTGTTCCAGAGCGACAGCGAGGGAATCGCCGAGGGACTGCTGACCGGCAGCTTCGATGTGGGGCTCATTGGCGCGCGCATCCATGAGGAGGCGCTGGAGCTGACGCCGTTCTACGAGGACCGGATGGTGCTCATCACGCCGGTGAACGAACACTTCCGGCAGTTGGCGGCGCAGGGTGTCACCGTGGAGGACATCTGCCGCGAGCCGATGCTCCTGCGGGAGAAGGGCAGCGGCAGCAAGAAGTGTATCAACGCCTACTTCCAGCAGATGGGGGTGGAGGAGAGCCGACTGACCATTACGGCGCGGCTCAACGATCAGGAGTCCATCAAGAATCTGGTGGCCGGCGGGCTGGGGGTGTCCATCATCTCGGAGAAGGCGGCGGAGGATGCCCGTGACGCGGGACGGCTGCTGACGTTCGTCCTGCCGGGCGATGGGGCACAGAGACGGCTGTACGCCGCCTGTCGCCGCGGGGCGCCGGTGAACCGGCAGACGCGGCAGTTTCTGGACTTCGTCATCGGGTTCTACCAATAAAAAAGACCGCTGCACGATGCGGCGGTGACTTAGGAAAACATTGAAGCAAGGAACGGTGTAGCTTAACGGCTATGCCGTTCTTTGCTCTTTTTTACTTGTGTTGCGGGCATTTTCG